>CAJOHT010000147.1:0-941 GCA_905234305.1 uncultured Ruminococcus sp.
GCTGCCTTAAGTGCTGCAACACTTTCATCTGTGTACTTACTGAGGTCAGCGTCAGAAGGCACTTTCGCTATTGCATCATTTACTTTACCGTAATCTGCGGGCACCTCTTCATTTGTACCGGGTTCTATAGGTTGTGTTCCCGGATCTTCTGTTTTTTTAACCAGAGCGGCAATGGCAGCCTCAATATCCCCTGCAAATCCGTCTACTTCCGCCTGTTGAGATATTTTCCTTCCATCAACCACTGCGGCTATAGCATCACGTAGTGCCTTTACACTTTCATCGGTATACTGCTCAAGCTCGCTCTCGAACTGTTCAAGACGCTTTTTATGCTTAGGCAGTACGTTTTTAGCCGCGTTAACGTCTTCCTCGTTATTGGAGGTTTCGATAAGTTTTTCAAGCTGAGCGATACGCTTTTTGCGCTTTTCGATTTGCATATTTCTCTTGTCGGTAATATAAACAAGGCGTGTTTCGTGAGTAGGTCCGTCGAAAACAATCTGTCCTTTTTTCATATAAACGGAGCGCTCGCAGATTTCCTCAACCTGAGCCGCGTTGTGGCTAACGAAGAGTACGGTAACGCCTGTTTCGATTATCTCGCGGATTTTGTTCTTACACTTAGCCTTAAACGCCGCGTCACCTACAGCCAGCGCCTCGTCGACTACGAGGATATCGGGGGAGATGTTAACGTTAATAGCGAAGCCTAAACGCATTTTCATACCGCTGGAGTAGGTTCTTACGGGCTGGTCGATATATTCGCCAAGCTCCGCGAAATCTACTACTCTTTCCTCGATAACCTTGATCTCGTCGTCTGTCATACCTAAGATATAGCCCTTAAGGTAGATGTTTTCTCTACCTGTCATATCGATCGAGAAGCCAGCGGTAAGCTCAAGCAGAGCCGCTACCATACCGTCAACCTCAACAGTTCCCTCGTCGGGGAAGTTTAC
>CAJOHT010000147.1:957-5992 GCA_905234305.1 uncultured Ruminococcus sp.
GTGTGGATTTACCGCAGCCGTTATCGCCCATAATACCTACGGACTCGCCTTTTCTAACCTCTAAGCTAACGTGGTCGAGAGCGCGGTGAAGAATCGGGTTCTTGGGTTTTATAAAAAGAGCGCGGAAGCGTTCCTGGTCGCTTTTATACAGAGTATATGTCTTACATACATTATCGAATTTTATGACCGGTTTCGAGTCCATATCGACTTCGACACGGTCCATATTCTCAAAAAATTCACTCATAGAAATACTCCTTATTACGCTTATAATACGTCGGGAATCTTCTTTCTCAGACGGTTGTAGTTAAATACTCCGAGGAAAAATAGTATAATAAATTCGGCTAAGAAGATTAGGAACTCGGTTCTGAACTCAAAGAACCATCTGTCGTAAAGGAACGCGTTTCTGTATCCGTTTACAAAGAAGTTGATGGGGTTAAAGAGCATAATCTTATCGAGCGGAGCGGGAAGGTCGTAGGAGTTGTAGATAACGCCCGTAAGCCAGAATATACCCGACATAATAGATACGATCGCGTTTTCCATATCGCGGCTGAACGCGCACATCGGCGCCGTACTCCACGACAGGAACAGGAAAAACAGGAACATAAGCGGCATATAGAAGAAAATCTGTAGGTTATACCAGCTTGTACCCCACATAAGCGATACGATAACGAACATAATAAGCGAAAGCGCTAGATGTACGTATAAACGCGCTATCGAGGTGAAAGTCATAATCGTGGAAACGGGGAAGTTGATTTTAGTTACGTATTGCCTGTTAAGCCTTATTTCCTTAGCTCCCTTCGTAATACTCTCGGAAATAAAGAACCACGGGATAAATCCGACGAGCATAAACAGAAAGCGGTCGAAAGAAAGCATGTGGTCGTGAATAAAAACGTCAACGTGACCCAGCTTTTTGATACCGATTGAAAAAGCGAACCAGTAAACAAAAAGCGTAAACGCGGGTTTTACTACCGCCCAGAACGGACCGATAGCCGCGCCTTTATATGTTTTTATAAGCTCGGTTTTGGCAAGTACAAAAATCTGTTTGCCGAAATCCTTGTGTTCGTTGATAATATCTCTGAGAAAAATTATTACCATCGCCCCCAAATCTTTAGAAAGTCATACAATTGCATTTTACATTCTACTACACTATTATTATATACTTTTTACAGTATTTGTCAATTACGAAAAAACAATGACGGATTATAAAATCCGCCATTATTTTTGTTATATTTTACTAATTGTTTTGTTTATAGCTTAAGACCAGCTGTTCTCGTTAATATGATAAGTCATACCGCTTGACTGGGGAACGTCGAGGTTGCCCGTCTGAGCGCCCGCGTTATTATTGAAAATGCAGTGATTCATTCCCTCGGGGATGACATATGACCATTTTCCGTCGGACTGTTCCATAGTTACTCCTGGCCATTTGTTTGGACCTTCGGAGCCTTCAGCCCAGAAGTAGATGTAAGGAGTATCCCAGTTCTGAGCGTTATCAAAGTAAACTCTTGTACCGTTTTCAACAACGGGGTCTGTTTCAGGCTCTGTAGGAGCGTCTGTAGGTGCTTCCGTAGGAGCCTCGGTGGGAGCTTCTGTTACAACAGGAGCCTGTGTAGCGGGAGCTTCCGTAGCCGTGCCCGAGCCCTTATACGCTTCGCCTGCTTTTGAATTATGCTCGAGTAAAGCGGCGTATTTCTGAATGCAGGTCGCGTCCTTAATGGAAACGTTAGTATCTCCGTTTACGTCGGCTAAGTGCATACGCTCAGCGGGGATTTTTGTAATATCCGCTAAGTGCTTCTGGATAGCTGTAGCGTCCTTGATGTTTACGTTGTTGTCGCCTGTTACATCGCCGTAAATGCCGTCTGAGCCGCTCTGAGTGGGAACAGGTTCAGTTGGACCGTTTGTAGCGGTGGTAGCAGTTGTAGCGTTTGTAGCAGGTGCTGTTGTTACAGGCTCGGTAACGGGAGTTTCGCTTGCGGCGTTCTCAACGAGAATAGTACCGTTGGCGCCGCTGTTAAAGGTAACGCTTCCGCCCGAAACTGTAGCTGTCTTTCCGTCATAAGCGTTCTTTACGACTGTGCCGTCCTTGAACGCGCCGTTTAAGGTGATTGTAACGTTAGCGTTGGCGCTCGCGCCGATAACGCAGGCTACGGTATCCTTGACGCCGTATTTATCATATGTACGGGAGAATGCCGCTTAAGTTCTTATGTGAACCCGCGCCTACTGAAACGTGTCTTGAACGGAATTTTCCGACCTTCTGCCAGTGAGCGAGAAGGTTCTTATCCTGACTCGACCAGTTCATATCACTTCTGAGGTTATGGTCCTCGAAAGCGTTGGCGAGAGGACGGTTACACTCGTCGCCGTAGAAGATCTGGATAGCGCCGGGGAGAAGCTGGAACGCCGAGCCCTGATAAATCATATTGTTACGGCAGAGAGTTGTATCGTGAGATGAGAGGTAGGAGAGTACGTTGAATTTATCGTTTGTATTGATTTTACCCGCGTAATCCGCATAGAGGCTGTTGATCGAACCAGCGTCGGGAACGCCTCGTCCGCTCGCGTTAAAGGATTTTGAATCGTCGTTAAAGGAGAAGTTGATCATCGAGTCAAATCCGCCCTCGGTATAATACCCGTCGTAATCTACATAGTGGGGGAAGCACTCGCCTGTCATCCAGAAATCTTCGTCCCAGTCGGCTCCGGGCTTTGTCGGGTTCTTGGAACGCCAGGTCTTAAGAGCTTTAAGTCCCTGCTCTTTAAGAGCCTTCCAGCTTGCCTTTTCAACGTGTTTAGCCGTATCGCAGCGGAAGCCGTCTACACCGTATTTTTCTACCCAGCTTGTCAGCCAGCAAACCATATAATTTCTTACTGTCTTAGATTTACCTGAGGAGAAGAAGGTGTTTAACTCGGTTTTTTTCTTGGAGAGTGTGCCTTCTTTATTCCATTTTGTCTGGAGATACTGAGGGATATCTACGGTTGAGCCGTTTTCTGTTTTAACGTCGGGAAGATAAGAGAGTTCCTTTGTAAGGTCGTCTCCGCCGCCGCCCTGATAGCCGCCGCCGAGACCCGCTCTGATCCACTGAGGTCCCCACCATTTTGTCCAGCTTGAGTCATAGTAATCTATAAAGGAATGATAACCGTTATCCGAGCTGTCTGTAATGGTATGGTTGTAATACGGAGTTTCCCAACCGTTCTTTAATTTACCGAAGCCGTATTCCTTCATATCGGCTATGGTATTATAGCCTACGTGGTTCATAACTACGTCGAGTACGATTCTTATACCTTTTTTATGAGCGGTATCTACCATAGTCTGGAATTCCTGTTCGGTACCGAACGCCTGGTCTACCTGAGAAAAGTCCGCCGCGTAGTAGCCGTGATAGGAGTAATGTGGGAAGGAGCCCTGTTTACCCGAACCCGCCATAACGTAGCCGTGGATCTGCTCGTAAGGAGCGGTGATCCAGAGCGCGTTTACGCCGAGGTCGCTAAAATACCCGTCGT
The DNA here is from genome assembly GCA_905234305.1 of uncultured Ruminococcus sp. Classification (GTDB taxonomy): domain Bacteria; phylum Bacillota; class Clostridia; order Oscillospirales; family Acutalibacteraceae; genus Ruminococcoides. The sequence continues at coordinate 4,444 of CAJOHT010000147.1, forward strand.
TGATTTTCTCGGTAATACCTACGAAGTCTCCGCCGTGGAAGGCTGCTGCGTTTGAGCGGCCGTAAGCGGGCTTTCCGCTTTGGTCAAGATTTCTCTTGTAAGCGTGGTCGTTAGAGGTTTTACCGTTTTTAAAACGGTCGATAAGCAGGAAGTATACCGACGCGTTGTCCCAGGAAAAATCATCGGCGCTTTTTATAGTTCCCGCCGAGGACTGGGATTTGTCGGTATCCGCCGCCTGAACTACAGGCGAAAGGCAAAATGCTGTTGCCGCTAATGCTGCGCAGAGTATAACGGCAAGAATTCTTTTCTTCATAAAATCCATCCTTTCAAAACTTCTTAAAATATTTTTTTTAAATTATAACAAATATAAATGTAAAAATATATACACGTTTTAACCAAATTATTTTTATTTTTTTTAGTTTTTTTAATGCCCTATTTTTAACATTGATACTGAATTATAAAATCCCTGCTGGCAATACTGTAAACAGAACACATCAGGGAGCTGTTATTTTGCAGTATAATAAGGTCGAAATATGCGGAGTTAATACCTCCGAGCTTAAAGTATTGTCGGAAAAAGAAAAGAGAGAGCTGCTTAAGATTATAAGGGATGGCAGCGAAAAAGAGAAAAAGTCCGCCCGCGAAAAGATGATAAACGGAAATCTAAGGCTGGTATTATCGGTAATCCAGAGATTTTCGGGCAGAGGAGAAAATCCCGACGACCTCTTTCAGGTGGGAGTAATAGGGCTTATTAAGGCTATCGACCATTTCGACCCCGAGATGGACGTTAGGTTCTCGACCTACGGAGTGCCGATGATTATAGGCGAGGTCAGGAGATATCTTCGGGATAATAACTCCGTCAGGGTGTCGAGGTCTATGCGTGATACCGCTTACCACGCTATGCAGGTTAAGGAGAGCCTTACTAATGAATTGAACCGAGAGCCTACCGTTGAGGAAATTGCCGAGAGAATGGAGCTTCCTAAGGGTACGGTAGTGCTTGCGCTCGAGGCTATAGTCGAGCCTGTATCGCTTTATGAGCCTTTATTTTCCGACGGCAACGATACGGTTTACGTTATGGACCAGATAGGGGATTCCCGCGATGATAAGGACTGGCTTGACGAAATCTCGATGAAGGACGCGATAAAAAACCTCAGCGAAAGAGAAAAGAAGATTATAGGACTTAGGTTTTTTCAGGGTAAAACTCAGATGGAGGTAGCGGGCGAGATAGGGATTTCCCAGGCTCAGGTCAGCCGTATCGAGAAAACGGCTTTGAAAAAAATCAAGAATTAGGATTTAGGAAGGGTAAAGGGCTAAGGGCAAAGGGCTAAGGGCAAATATGTAATTGACATTGACGCTTTCGTGTGGTAAAATGTAACTGCTTTAACAATTTAATGTGCGACAGCGGGGTAAAAACGATGAATTCAAAATTAAAAAATGAACAAACTGATTTTTTGTTTGACGCTATTCTTACCTTAAAAACAAAGGAAGATTGCTATAGGTTTTTCGAGGATTTATGCACCAAGCCCGAGCTTAACGCTATGTCCCAGAGAAT
>CAJOHT010000148.1 GCA_905234305.1 uncultured Ruminococcus sp.
TTATGATTTCGATACCTTTTATAAGGACGCGTCCCCCGTTAAATTTGACCTTACATATAACCGCAGCCACGATCCTAATGATATCGTTAAGGGTTATATAGACGCTGTCGGCAGGGGAAGGCGTAAGCTCCCGCCGCCGCATTCTGCGTTTTCGGGTATTATCGAGAGGAAAATCGTCTCGGTAAACGCGCGTATTATAACCGTGATGAGGCGTTTATGGCACGGTAAGAGGGTGAAGTATCAGGAGCTTTTTACCGCGGTGAACGAGAGAAGCGAGCTTGTCGCGACATTTTTAGCGGTGCTTGAGCTTGTAAAAGGAAAGCGCGTGCGTATTGACGGCGACGGAGATAAAGCCGAAGTGTATATGCTGGAGAGGTAGAATTAAGAGTTAAGAAGTAAGAATTAGTCTACAGCAAAACGCATCCTGAGTATCCAAAATTCAGAGAGGAACTATAAGTGGTGATGGAGATAAATAAAAAAATAAACAGCGCTATTGAGGCGATACTTTTCGCAAACGGTTCTTCCGTTGAACCCGCGAGAATCGCTATTGCGCTTGAAATATCCGAATCCGAGGCGAGAGAACATCTCGACGCGCTGATGGATGAATATAAAAATTCCGACAGGGGAATTACTATAATAAAGCTGGGCGAAAGCTACCAGATGGTAAGCGTAAAGGAGTACGCTCCCGAAATCCGCAAGGTTATGGATTTAAGAAGAAACACTCCGCTTTCTCAGGCAGCGCTTGAGGTTTTGGCGGTAATTGCGTATAACCAACCTGTTACTAAGTCGTTTGTTGAGCAGATACGCGGAGTCGATTGCTCGGGAGTTATCGGTTCGCTTACGGCTAAGGATTTAATAGAGGAAAAGGGAAGGCTTGAGCTTCCGGGAAGGCCGCTTATTTACGGTACTACCGAGAACTTTTTACGCTGCTTTAATATTTCATCTATTGAGGAATTGCCCGCGCTTCCCGAGGAAAGCGGCGACGTTCAGATGACTGTTGAGGAAATTATCGAGGAAGCCGCTAAGGATTAAATATGCTCGCTCTTTATATTATACTGGGCATTCTTTTATTTCTGTTTCTTATAACGCTTTTTAATGTGTATATTTACGCCGATTATGATAACGAATTGTTTCTTGATTTAAAAATCGCGTTTATAAAAATAAAGCTAATTCCGTCGAAACCGAAAAAGGAAAAGCCTGAAAAGAAGAAAAAAAAGAAAAAAAAGCCTGAGTCCGAAAAGTCCAAGGGTAAAAAGGAAAAGGAAAAAGGCTTCAGCTTAAAGGATTATGTTAAGCAAAAAGGAGTTTCGGGTATACTTAATATAGTAAAACGAATCTCGACGCTCGCGGTTGATACCCTTAAGGATTTGTTTTCCAAAATCACCGTTAACGAGCTTACGGTTAATCTAAGCATCGCTGCCGAGACTGCTGAGGAAACGGCGGTTAATTACGGAAGAGTATGCGCGGTGTTTTTCCCTGCTTTAAAGCTGATTACGGATATCGTTACGGTAAAGCATTATAACGTTAACGTCAATCCCGATTTCACCGACGGAGCGAAAAGCTCGGCTATGGCTAAGGTTATAGCGAAAGTCAGGATCCTTTCGCTCTTAAAAATAGGAATTACCAGAGCGTTTACAGCTTTGAGGATATATTTAAAGGCAAAACCTAAAAAGAAGAAAAACATATAAAAAAATAAGGAGATAGATTATGGACCATCCTATTAACAGCTTAATGGACACGACAATGAATAAGATAAAAGAGATGGTGGACGTCAATACTATTATCGGCGACCCTATTACCTCTCCCGACGGTACTATTATTATTCCCGTTTCAAAGGTATCCTACGGCTTCGCCTCGGGCGGCTCGGATTTTCCGACGAAAAAGGAAAATAAGGATTGTTTCGGCGGAGGAAGCGGCGCGGGCGTTACTATCCAGCCTATCGCGTTTCTTACGGTATTTCGCGGCGATGTAAAACTTATTCCTGTTGAGAAATATGACGGTGCCGCCGACAGAGTTGTCGGTATGGTGCCCGAGCTTGTCGATAAGGTAAGCGCGTTCTTTAAGAAGGATAAAAAGGATAAGAAAGAGCCTGTAGATATTAATAACGAGGCGGCTGACGCGGACGAGGACATTTTTTAATTAAGAATTAACAGGTAAGAGTTAAGAATTAATATTATTGGAATGTTCATCATATTATCTAACGGTGATATGTGTGAAACGTTTTGTTTGTTTTCTTGTTATTTTATCTTTATCCGTTTGTTCTTTATGCTTGAACGCTTCGGCGTTATCGGTATCCGCTGTGTCGGCGGTGCTTTACTGTCCTGATAATAAAGCGATTTATTATTCTAAAAACGAAAATAAAGTTATCGCTCCAGCGAGTACGACTAAGATAATGACGGCGCTTTTGACTCTTGAATACGCCGAAAAGAATAATAAGCGAGTAAAGTTTACCGAGGAAATGACCGCCGAGGGAAGCAGTATGTATCTTAAAATCGGTGATGTTGTCACATTGAGGGATTTAGCGGCGGGAATACTTTTATGCTCGGGGAATGACGCCGCTAACGCTTCGGCGATTTCTATAGCGGGCAGTAAAGAAAAATTTGCTGAGCTTATGACCGAACGTGCCCATAAAATCGGTATGAAGAATACTAACTTTGTTACACCGAGCGGGCTTGACGACGATAAGCATTATACTACCGCTTATGATATGGCGCTTTTAATGGGTGAGGCATTAAAGAATTCCGACTTCAGAAACCTGAACTCAAAAAAGACAGAGACGGTTAAGTTTATTAAGCCTGATAATAAGATTACGACTTATTCTAACCATAACCGACTGCTCTCAACCTACGGTTATTGTATAGGCGGAAAAACAGGCTATACCTCGAAAGCGGGGAGATGTCTTGTCACCGCCGCCGAAAAGGACGGGTTGACCCTTATCGCGGTTACAATGAACGATAAGAACGATTGGTCAGACCATACCGCTATGTATAATTACGGGTTTGAGAATTATCGGATGCGCGAGCTTGACGACAGCGATTTTTATCTTGACGTTGATACAGTCGGCGGGAAAAGCGATAAAACAACTGTCGCGGGAAACGGAGTCAGCTCGGTAGTCGTAAAAGCATCCGATTTTACACGAATAAAGCGGCATATATATATGGATAACTTTTTATACGCTCCGCTTAAAAAGGGAGATATAGTCGGGAAGATTGTCTACACGCTTAACGGTAAAAAAACAGCGGTTCATAAGCTGAGCGTTGTTATGGATAATAATTCCGAAAAAGAAAATAAAAGTATATGGGATAGTATAAAAGGATTTTTTAATAATGCGTTCTAAAGAGGAAAGATTACAAAAATTTATGGCTGAGTGCGGGGTAGCTTCGCGCAGAAAGTCTGAGGAGCTTATCGAGAGCGGAGCCGTTAAAGTTAACGGAAAAACCGCTCATATCGGCGATAAAATAAATCCCGACACCGATAAGGTCTACGTACATAATAAAAGGATCGTTCTTAAGAAAAAGGGCGGTAAGCGTTATATAATGCTAAATAAACCACGCGGATATGTTACGACGATGAATGATGAGCGCGGACGGAAATGCGTTGCCGATTTAGTTAAGGATATCCCCGAGAGGATTTACCCTGTAGGAAGGCTCGATAAGGACAGCGAGGGTATGCTTTTAATGACTAACGACGGTGATTTCGCAAATGTTGTAACTCATCCTAAGAAGGAGATCAATAAGGTTTACCACGTTACCGTTAAGCCTGATATGCCCGATGAAACCGCAAAAAAAATAATGA
>CAJOHT010000149.1:0-1107 GCA_905234305.1 uncultured Ruminococcus sp.
GTTCGATTCCGTCCGGAGGCACCATATGCGGATGTAGCTCATCTGGTAGAGCGCCACCTTGCCAAGGTGGAGGTAGCGAGTTCGAGCCTCGTCATCCGCTCCATTAATCACTCAGGATTGGGCTGCAGATAGTCACATTTTGAGTGATTTTTCATATAATAATAAAAATACGGCGTCGTAGCCAAGTGGTAAGGCACGGGTCTGCAAAACCCTGATTCACCAGTTCAAATCTGGTCGACGCCTCCAGAAAAACACCTGTATCGTTTTGATGCAGGTGTTTTGTTATACAAAAATAGCGTGACACATTTCGGTAATGTGCCACGCCTGTTTTCTATTATATTATTATTCAACCGTTACCGATTTAGCGAGGTTACGCGGTTTATCTACGTCGTTACCCTTATTTACTGAGGTATAGTACGCGAGCAGCTGCATAGGTACGGTAGCTATCATCGGCATAAGCACCTCGGAGATTTTCGGGATTCTTATTGTGTAGTCCGTAGCGTCCTTGTCGATTTCGGCGAATTCGTCGCAGATAACGATAGTCATCGCTCCTCTCGCTTTAACCTCCTTGATGTTGCTGACGGTTTTTTCGAGAAGGGAGTTCTGCGTCGCTACAGCGATAACAGGCATTCCCTCGGTGATAAGTGAGATCGTGCCGTGCTTAAGCTCGCCCGCGGCGTAGCTTTCGGAATGGATATAAGAGATTTCCTTTAGCTTTAAGGAGCCTTCCATAGAAAGCGCGTAATCGAGTCCGCGTCCGATATATAAAAGGCTGTCGGCGGTTATGAGCTTTGTTGAGATATACTGGCAGTTATACTCCAGTCCGATTGCCTTTTCAATAACTTCGGGAGTATTTACAAGCTCCGCTGTAAGACGTCGGCATTCTTCTTCGGTGATTTTACCCTTAGCGAACGCCATCTCGAACGCCAAAAGATACATTACCGAAAGCTGTACCATATACGCTTTAGTCGAGGCTACGGCTATCTCGGGACCAGCGTGGGTATAAATCACCATATCCGACTCGCGAGCTATGGAACTGCCCTTAACGTTAACTATGGCTAGAGTTTTAGCTCCCGTTCCTTTAACAAGATTGAGTACAGCCTTTGA
>CAJOHT010000149.1:1123-3949 GCA_905234305.1 uncultured Ruminococcus sp.
AGGTCGTTTTCGCCGATAAGCGGGTCGCGATAGCGGAATTCCGATGCGATATCGACAGTTACAGATACACGCGCCAGTTTCTCGATAACGTATTTACCTACCATACCCGCGTGCATAGCGGTTCCGCATGCAACGATAAAGATATTATTGAAACTTCTGAGCGTTTCGGGAGTAATGCCGCATTCCGATAAATCGGGCATACCGTTTTCGATACGGGGGGTAATGGTGGTTTTTACGGCTGTAGGCTGTTCGTGGATTTCCTTTATCATAAAATGCTCGAAGCCGCCCTTTTCGGCGCTGTCCTCGTCGAAGTCAGCGGTCTTGAGTTCCTTTTCAATCATCCTGCCGTGGAAATCGCAGAATGACGCGGAGCCGTTTTTAAGTACGGCTATCTCGCCGTATTCGAGCAGGTAATAATCCTTAGTGTATTTTATTATCGCGGGGACGTCGGAAGCGATAAACGCTTCGCCCATACCCTGACCGACTATAAGCGGCGACTCGCATCTTACCGCGTAGACTGTTTCGGGACGGTCGGCAAAAACTATTCCGAGGGCGAACGAGCCCCTTAATTCGTGCAGAACCTTTCTTATACAGCGTACAGGATTGCCGTCGTAGTAAAAGTCCAATAGCTGAGCTACGATTTCGGTGTCGGTGTCGCTTAAAAAGTCATCGCGTTCATTCTGTATCAAAAACTGCTTTATTTGCTTGTAATTCTCGATAATACCGTTGTGTACTATCGTTACTCTTCTGCCTGAGTGGGGGTGAGAGTTGATATCTGACGGCTCGCCGTGAGTAGCCCAGCGAGTATGTCCGATACCCGCGTGACCGTGAGGCTTGCCTTCCTTATCCATTTTATTAACAAGGTCGCTTAGTCTTCCTTTGGATTTAGCGACTTCGATTTTACCGTTTTCAAATACGGCGATACCCGCGGAGTCGTAACCGCGGTATTCGAGCTTAGTGAGTGCTGAAATAAGTACATCCGAGCAGTCGCGGGGACCTACATATCCTACAATTCCACACATAATTATACCTCCAAATTCATTAATAAAACTAATACGTTAATAGTCCTTTCTTTTCTACGGTATGAGTATATACCAAGAGTTTATGATTGTCAATAGAAAATTGCAGGATATTTTATTATTTCCTGCAGCTAATCTTTGAATATCGGTATATTGATAAAAAAATACCTTAAATATGAAAGTTTATTATATATATTTTGCAATAGCGTACGAGTGACGAATAAAAAAGGGACTGAAAATTCAGCCCCTTAAATTTTGAGTTTTATTCTGATAATTCTTGTAAAGAATTATCAGCCGCTTCAATGCTTTGTACGTTTTTAAGTTTGCGCTGGATCTGGCGGGTGCGTACGCCTACCAGCTTGTCGAGTTCGGAATTAGCCTGATTGATGCGCTGCTGGGTAGCGACAAGAACATCATTGAATTTGTCGAACTCGGTTTTTACCTCGGCGAGTATATTCCAGACCTCCGCGGAGCGCCTTTGGACCGCGAGAGTTTTAAAGCCCATTTGCAACGAATTAAGAAGCGCCGCCATTGTACTCGGACCCGCTACGTTAACTTTGTACTGGCGCTGAAGCACTTCGACCAAGCCTCGGTTAACTACTTCGCTGTATAGCCCCTCGAACGGCAGGAACATTATCGCGAACTCGGTAGTGTTCGGCGGGTCGATGTATTTATCTCTTATATCCTTAGCCTCATTTTTTATTGTAGTAGTGAGCATTTTAGCCGCCGCGGCGATTTTTTCCTTGTCGCCGTCCTCGATAGCGTCGCGAAGCTGGGCGTAGGTATCGCCTGGGAATTTAGAGTCGATAGGAAGATAGATGAAGCTGTCGTCCTCTGCGGGAAGTTTTACCGCGAATTCAACTACGTTTTTAGAACCTTTTTTAGTAGCGACATTTTCATCGTACTGTTCGGGGGAGAGGATTTCCGAGAGAATAGCGCCGAGCTGGATCTCTCCGACGATACCGCGGGTTTTTACGTTGGTCAGAACCTTTTTAAGGTCGCCTACGCCGACTGCGAGAGTCTGCATTTCTCCGAGTCCCTTATAAACTTGCTCAAGACGCTGATTTACAAGCTCAAAGCTCTTGTTCATCTTTTCCTCAAGAGTATTCTGGAGCTTTTCGTCTACGGTTTTGCGCATTTCCTCAAGCTGCTTATTGTTATCCTCTTGGATATAGGTGAGCTTTGTTTCAACAGACTTCCGTATCAAATCGAGTTTCTGTTCATTCTCAAGCGAAAAGGTTTTGAATCTGCTTTCGAGATTATCCATTTTCTCCTGCTGAGAGCTTGCGAACTGTTTTTGATTATCCGATATCATTTCGCCCATACTTTTTATCGATTGCTGGGTAGAAACTGTAAGCTCCTGCCTTAAGAGGCTTGACTGCTTTTGCTGCTCCTCTGAGATTTTCGAGATGATTTCCGAGGAATTATCTTTTGATTTATTCTTTATCGCCGCAATCACCGCCGCAAGCGACAACACCGCGGAAATTGCCGATATTATAATTATCGTTATCAATAAAGCGTCGTTCATATTACCATTTCCTTTCACTGAAATTTTAACATTTATTAAAATATAAATCAAGTATTTTAGGATTCAGGATTTAGGGGAAAGGGCGTTAGGCAAAAGAAAAAGCCCCGAAGGGCTTTTTATAAAAAATCATTATGACATAAGTTTTACGAACTGCTCCTGCATATAAGCGTAGGTTTTATCGTCTACGTTACGGAATGTATAGCATTTTTTAATATAATCCTCGGGAGGATATACAAGCTCGCTTTCCCTTTGAGCCTTAGGCAAGAGCTTTTCGGCGCC
>CAJOHT010000149.1:3986-6577 GCA_905234305.1 uncultured Ruminococcus sp.
ACATATCCGCTCTGGTCATAAAGTCGATGAATTTATGAGCGCCGTCGGGGTTCTCCGCGTTTTTCGGAATACACATAGCGTCTACAAATAAGTTAGAACCTTCTTTAGGAAGCACGCCGACAAGGTTTTTGTTATTTTTCATCATTGTAAAGATGTCGCCCGCGTAGTAGGGAGCGATAGCGGACTGGTCTTTTTCCATTTCGAGGAATACCTGGTCCATAACGTATTTTTTGAGCAGAGGCTTTTGTTCTTTAAGTTTAGCCGTCGCTTTATCTACGTCTTTTTTATTGAATTTTTCGGGACTGATTCCGCAAAGCTGCATAGCGATAGCATAAGCGTCGCGGTTGTTGTTGAACTGTAAAATCTTGCCCTTTAGGTTTTTATCCCATAAAGCGTTCCAGCTGTCGGGCTTATTCTTTACCATAGTCTTGTTGTATACGAGTCCCGTTACATTCCACGAATAAGGTACGGAATACTCATTCTTCGGGTCATAAACAGGATTTTTCAGACTGTCCATAATATTTTTCGAGTTAGGGATTTTCTTTAAATCGAGCTTTTGAAGCAGTCCCTCGCTTATGAGCTTTTCCACCATATAGTCCGAGGGGATAATAACGTCGTAAGCGGCGTTGCTTGTGCTTAATATATTATATAGCTCCTCGTTTGTCTCATAAGTGGTGTAGTTTACCGTGATGCCCGTTTCTTCCTCGAATTCTGCTACGGTATCAATAAAGCCCTCGCTGCCGTCGGCTTTATAATCGCCCCAGTTATAGACGTTTATTACGTCATTGGAGCCGCCCGAGCAGGATGACATCACTGCCGCGCCTGTTATTAAAAGCGCGGTGACAATTAATACAGATAAGATTCTTTTCATTTTTACCCTCCAATTTTTTTAAACCCTAAGACCTTCCTGTTTTTCGAGTTTTCGGTCCTTTAGGTTAATTATTATCATTAATACTAATACTACTACGAACATCAACGCCGAAAGCGCGTTGATTTTAGGCGAAATACGCTGATGAGTCATTGTGTAAATCTGAATCGACAGCGTCTGGAAGCTCGCTCCGCGGGTAAAATAGGTTATTACAAAGTCGTCCATTGAGAATGTAAAGCTCATCAGAAAGCCCGTGAACATTCCCGGCATAAGCTCGTGGATAACTACCTTGCGGAACGCCTGCCATTGATTGCATCCAAGGTCTAAAGCCGCCTCGTAAACCGAGTAGTCCATATGGCGTATTCTCGGAAGTACGTTCAAAACAACATACGGCGTACAGAATGTTATATGGGAAAGAAGTACAGTAAAAAATCCCATTTTAAAGTTGAACGCTACTCCGAGCAGGGTGAACATCAGCATAAGCGAAACGCCCGTTACTATATCGGGGCTTAAAATTTCGATATTGCTGGCGTTCTGGAGCAGAATACGTTTTTTACCCTTGAAGTTGTTTATTCCTATAGCCGCCATAGTTCCTAAAGCCGTGGCTATCAGGGACGCTAACAGCGCTATAATAAGGGTGTTCCAAAGCGAGTTTATTATCATACTGTCACGGAATAAATCCGTGTACCATTTAAGCGTAAAGCCTTTCCATACGGTAGTTTTACCGTCGTTGAAGCTGAACGCTACCAGCACGATAATAGGTAAATACATAAAGGCGATAATGAGCGCCGTGTAGATTTTTGAAAGTTTTCTCACGCTATCGCCTCCTCATCTCCGAAGAAATTCAGGATTATAAGGAAGATGAATATTGCCGCCATAAGTATCAGGGCGATTGCCGAGCCAGTGTTGCGGTCACTCCAGAAAATCCTGTCGATAACGTCGCCTATCATAATGTCGTCTACGCCGCCGAGATATTGCGCTACTAAGAAAGTGCTTGCCGAGGGTACGAATACCATCGTTATTCCCGAGATTATACCTGGGATACTGAGCGGAAATACAACCTTTCTCATTATAGTCATCCTGTTGGAGCCTAAATCCTCCGCGGCTTCTATAAGGTTGTTGTCGATTTTAGCCATAACGGTGTACAGCGGAAGTACCATAAACGGCAGGTATTCATATACCATACCAAGTATTACGGCGCCCTGATTGCCTATTAACGTCGTATGGATCCCTAAAAGCGACAGCATCGTATCGATAGGTCCGCCGCTTTGGAGCAGCGTTACCCACGCGTATATCCTGAGCAGAAAATTCATCCACATCGGAATCATTATAACCATAGTTAAGGTGTTCTGGACGCTTCGCTTCTGTCGGCTCATAAAATAGCCGAGCGGATAAGCGAGTACAAGACAAATCAAAGTCGAGATAAACGCTATCCAAAGACTTCTCAGGAACACGTCAAAATACCCGAACGCCTTGGAGAAGGCTTCTAAGGAAAAGTTTCCGCTTTGGTCGGTTAACGATGAGTAGAAAATCAGTACGATCGGTATCATCGTGAATACCATGACCAGCACAAGGAACAGGGAAGTCATCCGTTTCCATCTTGCTTCCATTGCTTTTCTCCTCTCAAGCCGCCTGTCCCGGCGGCAATAAAATACGGTATGTGCGTTGTCGAAAGACCATCGGTTTACGGGTTCCCCGTAAACCGTCTACGCATATGCGTAGA
>CAJOHT010000150.1 GCA_905234305.1 uncultured Ruminococcus sp.
AGGTCAGGAAAGTGTAGGTATGACGGTAATAAAGGACGAGGAACCTTATACCGTAAAGGATTTGGGCATTGTTTCGACCGTGCTTACAGAAAAGGCTCTTTCTAAACTTCCGAACGGTAAAATCTCCGTCGGTCATGTCAGATATACAGCTCACGATTATCTCGACAGGGCGGCTACTCAGCCTCTCGTTATGAGAAATATCGAGGGTTCCCTGATCCTCGCGAATAATGGAGCGATAACTAACTTCCCTGAAATCAGAACCGCGCTTGAGAGAGGCGGAGCTATATTCCAGTCTAATTCTCATGCAGAGGTTATCGGCTATATGATTTCGACCCATATGATCAGTTCCGAGTCAATTGAGCAGGCGGTTTTAAAGGCTATGGAGGATTTAAAGGGCTCTTATTCGCTTGTAATAAGCTCGCCCGCTAAGCTATTCGCTTTAAGAGATCCTCATGGATTTAAACCGCTTTGTATCGGCAAGATTAAAAACAGCTATATTATAGCTTCTGAAAGCTGCGCTATCGACTCAGTCGGAGGAGAATTTATCCGCGATATAAATCCAGGCGAGATGGTTGTTATTGATGAGGATGGTTTTCACAGCTATTACTCCGAAGTTAAGAAAACAACTTCGCTGTGTTTGTTTGAGTATATTTATGTAGCGCGCCCCGATTCTGTTATTGACGGTGTGAATGTTAATATCGCTCGCCAAAAAGCGGGAGAGATGCTTTATAAAGAAAATCCTGTTGAGGCTGATATAGTATGCGGAGTACCCGATTCGGGACTGGAAGCGGCTCAGGGATACGCAGCTGCTTCAGGAATAAAATACGCAACCGCGTTTATTAAGAATAAATACATAGGGCGTACTCCCGACGGAGTCGGAACCGATAAAAGGCTCAGGCTTTTAAAAACACGTCTTAACGTTATTAAAAACGTGGTTAAGGATAAGAGAGTTGTTATTATTGACGACTCAATTATCCATGGTAATACCTCGGCTCATATTGTGAAAGTATTGAGAGAAGCGGGAGCTAAGGAAGTTCATGTTCGTATAAGCTCGCCTGAATTTGTTCATTCTTGCTATTTTGGAATGGATTTACCCGCGTCTGAGGATTTAGCGTCAAACAAATACAGCGTTGATGATTTAAGAAAACTTATAAATGCCGATTCGCTAGAGTTTTTAAGTATAGACGGTCTTCATAAGATAGCCGAGGGTTGTAATATAGGCCTTTGTGACGGTTGCTTCAGCGGAATTTACCACGCTGATAAACCTAAGATTATTTATGAGGATAAATTTGCAAGCAAGATAAAAAAGTAAGTGGAGGACAGTATGAAAAGTTTTAGTGAAAGCTATAAGGAAGCGGGAGTTGATATTACCGCGGGTTATGAATCCGTAGAGCTTATAAAAAAGCATGTTGCCCGTACTAAAATCCCGGGAGTAATTTCGGGTATCGGCGGTTTCGGCGGTTTATTCGCCCCTGATTTCAAGGGTATGGAGGAGCCTGTGCTTATCAGCGGAACCGACGGCGTAGGTACTAAAATCAAGCTCGCTTTCCTGCTTGATAAACACGATACTATCGGTGTTGACGCTGTTGCTATGTGCGTTAACGATGTAATCTGCTGCGGAGCTAAACCTCTGTTTTTCCTTGATTATATCGCTATAGGCAAGAATTATCCCGAAAAGGTTGCCTCGATTGTCGAGGGTATCGCTGAGGGATGCGTACAGTCTGAATGCGCGCTTGTTGGCGGAGAAACTGCTGAGCATCCCGGCCTTATGCCTGTTGACGAATATGATGTAGCGGGTTTTTGCGTAGGAATTGTCGATAAGCCCAAGATGATTGACGGCTCTAACCTTAAGGAAGGCGACGTTTTGATCGGCTTACCTTCCTCAGGCGTTCATTCTAACGGCTTTTCGCTTGTGAGAAAAGTTTTCGGTATTGATGAAAACACAATAAATAATACATATGACGAGCTTGATAAACCTCTGGGCGAAACTCTTTTAACTCCTACTAAGCTCTATGTAAAGCCGATTTTCGCTTTATTAAAAGAGGTTGATGTTAAGGCTGTATCCCATATTACGGGTGGCGGATTCTACGAGAATATTCCCAGAATGCTGAAGGACGGTTTAAGTGCTGAGATTAAAAAGGATAGTATTCCAGTGCTTCCCATTTTTAACGTTATTCAGCGAGTAGGCAATATTTCCGAACACGATATGTTTAATACCTTCAATATGGGCGTCGGTATGGTAGTAGCTGTTGATAGTAACGATGCCGATAAAACGCTGGAAATACTTAAAGCCAACGGCGAGGAGGCTGTTGTTTTAGGTAAGGTAGTTAAAGGCGATGAAGGAGTTATTTTTAAATAATGAAAAATATAGTTGTACTCGTATCGGGCGGCGGAACTAACCTGCAGGCGCTTATTGACGCCGAAAAATCAGGAATTATAAAAAACGGTAAAATTACCTGCGTTATTTCCTCAAATCCGAATGCTTACGCTCTTGAGAGAGCTAAAATCAATAATATCGATACTGATATAATAAGGCGTAAGGATTTTAAAGAGTTTTCCGATTATGATAAAGCGCTGACCGAATTATTAAATAGTAAAAACGCTGATTTAATTGTACTTGCTGGATTTATGACGATTCTCGGCGGAGAGGTTATAAAGGAATTTAAAAACCGAATTATAAATATTCATCCCGCTTTAATACCCAGCTTTTGCGGCGAAGGATTTTACGGACTTAAGGTTCACGAGAAAGCGCTTGAAAAAGGTGTTAAGCTGACTGGTGCTACAGCGCATTTTGTTACAGAGGTATGTGACGGCGGACCTATTA
>CAJOHT010000151.1 GCA_905234305.1 uncultured Ruminococcus sp.
TAAAGTCGCAATTTTCAAAAGTATAGCCTCCGATCTTTTCGACCGGATATCCGTCAAGCTTATCGGGAATAACAACCTCCGTATTTTTTCCTAAATATTCTATAATAAAAGCGTAGCCGTCGTCCTTGTATATATAATAACAAAAGTCGTCGTTTTTTCTTTCTTCACTATCTTCATAATGAGCGCTTGCTGTAAGCGGCATAACCGCGAACACACTTATCAGCATCACTGCGGAAAGTACAATACTAAGTATTTTTTTCATAGCAATCTCCCCCTTTACTTTATATTAATCTTAAACGCAACTGTCTTCGAGCCGCTGTTATAGCTCTTATTACCCGCGGCAGCTACTTTTACAGACACCTTATACTTACCCTTTTTATACGCGCCTTTATTAAGGGTAATAACGCCCTTGCTGTTTATCTTTAGATTTTTATAAATCTTAGAGGAGGTACTCTTCTTTATGAGCTTAAAGGTAACCTTACCCTGAGCGTTTTTAACCGTAAGGGGCTTTACATCCTGTTTTTTAGACTTAAGAGCTTTTACTTTAACGGTTTTTGTTTTCGCGGTTACGGTTAAAGGATTCGACTTGTCAGGCTTAGCAGGTTCGTCGGGAGCGTCAACTTCTTCGCCGTAAGCTTTAATCGGGAAATTATCCATATCTACATAGAAGCTGTTGTCACCCATTATTAAATCCTTAACCCATTTACCGGACATATCTATCCACTGACCGTCCGCGTAGAACATACTCTCACCCTTATTGATAATACCCTTGTTGAAGTGAAGTAAATCAGTCAGGGTAGCATAGTTCTTATTAACTCCGAAATTGGTATTAAAGATATATTTATCGGTCGGAGTTTTTTGAGTTACTACTACGGAGAATTTCTTTCCTTTTTTAATAATAACTTCCTTATCGAGATCGTATCTGTGGAAACCTCCCCACGCGTATTCAGCGTCGGCTTCATAGAGCTTTTTACCGTCGGTCGGGTTCGAATAATTATCGTTCAGAACATAAAGGTCATAATGAACGGATGTATTCGGTGAAGTTGTCTGGCAGGTAATCTCGTTGATGTTAATTGTTTCGTCGACATCAAATATGTTAGACGTAGAAACCTTATCGCTTATTACCGCTGAATTAGTAGAATTAACAGGCATATAATCGTACTGATATACGTAGTAATCATTTTTATTAGTCTTATCGAATTCAAGCGCCTCAACGCTCGCGATACTCTTATCCTCGTAGGAAATCCAGAAGTAGCCTGAGCCTACCATAACGGGTTTTCCGTCTTTATCCTTTACAACTTTACCGTTCTTATCCTTCTTCTCGACAGGGATTCCCCAATCACCGGAGCCGCGGTTCGGAAATTCTTCCGTACCTGCTCCCCAGCTGTTCTTAACCAGCCACGCGCCGTTTCGTTTAGGCGTAGTAAGCTTAGCGGATTCTTCTTCGTCGTATTTTATCTCGTCGCCGTTTTCGTCGTACGAATCGGGAACCTTATGAGTAAAGTTTTCCTTAGCGTAATTATCATCCCAGCCGACTAT
Source organism: uncultured Ruminococcus sp. (assembly GCA_905234305.1). Lineage (GTDB taxonomy): Bacteria > Bacillota > Clostridia > Oscillospirales > Acutalibacteraceae > Ruminococcoides. The sequence goes on from CAJOHT010000151.1 coordinate 1,540, forward strand.
TACAACAGCATGGTTCGCGGCTCCGTCATCATAGGTATAATGAGCCCATTTATCGCTTATATACTTAGTCTCCTCGGCTGTACCGTCAGAACTTACAGGCTGGCTGCTATCCGCGCAAAAGCCTATTTCCAGCGCTCTGTTATTCATAAGCTGTTCTTTCATAGCGCCGATAGCGCTCGCTTTAAAATGAGAAGAAACCTTTGCGGGAGAAGGAAGCTGATATGTTTCCTTAAGACGGAACGTCTGAGCAAATCTAAACTGCTCATCAATCGACCAATCGTCCTCATACGAATAGCAATACGGGTTTTCGTCATCATCATAATCTATTAGCTTTTTCTTTCCGTGGTACTCGAGAACATCCCCAAACAGTTCTTGAACCTTCGGGTTATTTCCGCGTTCAAGAACAGGTCCGATACCCGAAGAAAACATACTCGTCGCGAAAATAGGCTGTCCGCCTATATCGAGGCGCTGAGACGATTTAGCGCTACCATCAAAAATACCGCCCTCTCCGTTCTGCGGATCCTCGGGATCGTCGAGCGGAGTACCGTTAAACCACGCAAGGTGTTTTTCGGATAAATCCATAGTCTCGGTATTAAAAGCGTCGTTCTTAAGATTCGGGTTACCGAGAATTGAAATTTCTGCCGCGCCGATAGCCGCGAAAGCCCAGCACGAGCCAAACGGATTCTGGAATTTTACAGGAGTAACGTAGCTCGTATCTCCCTTACCGTCGCCGTCCGTATCAACATTTCTCAAATCGAAGGACTCAGGGTACTGAGAGCCGCCGATTGAGCCTGTACGATTTTTAGTTTTCTTACCGCTTACGTCCTCTCTGTAATCGAAAGCGTAATTATCTTTACTCTGCATCTGCTTTGCGATTTCATTAAGGGCGCTGTTATTCTTTACCGCCGCGTCAGCTTGAGCCGTTAAAAACAAAGCTGATAACAATACACAGACAAGAATAACAGACATCAGTTTTTTTAGGATATGGTTCATATAAAAAGCCTCCTTTTATATTCATTTTAACTTAGTTTTTATTATAACATATCTTTTCTCAAAAAAACAATAAGGGTTAAAATTTTATTAATAACTTTCTTGACTTTATTCATAACGATAATATAAAATAATATCAAAGAAAAGCAATAAACAAATTGAATAAATCTTTTATAAAGGAGTGTATCAATAATGAAAATCGCGATTTTCAACGGAAGTCCGAGAAAACAAAATACCGCCGCGATGATTGACGCGTTCCGCGAGGGCGCGGAATCGGCAGGTCATGAGGTAGAAATCTATCACGTAGGTAAGATGAATATCGCGGGCTGTAAGGGCTGCGAATACTGCCACACAAAGGGCGAAGGAAAATGTATTCAGAAGGATGATTTCGATAAGCTTCTTCCGCCGTATACCGAAGCGGATATGATAGTATTCGCCTCGCCGATTTACTACTTTACGATGACCGCGCAAATAGAAGCCGCTATCCAGAGAGTTTACTGTATCGGTAAGCCCGCGAAAGCTAAAAAAGCCGCGCTGCTTCTCAGCTCGGGCTCACCGGGAGTTTATGATTCCGCAGTCGCTCAGTTCAAGGGCTATATGGCTTACGCGAAAATTGAGAACGCGGGAATTATCACAGCCGCGGGAAGCGAAAACCAATCGGACGAAAAGCTCGCCGAAATTAAAGCGTTCGCCGAAAACTTATAATATTATCAATTTCATAAAATAAAGGGGCTGTCGCACTAAGCCCTAAATAAAAACAAGACCGGGTAGCCCGAAAGGGTTGCCCGGTTAGTGCTTTCAATGTATAATTAAATTGCAACAA
>CAJOHT010000152.1 GCA_905234305.1 uncultured Ruminococcus sp.
GCTGTCCTCGTCGGGCATAATATCAGCCTCGACCTTTATTTTGCAGGAAGCCGTAACAGTCTTGCCCGTTACGCCTACGGTAAGAACATCGAGCTTAGCTCTCCTTAATACATCAATTGTTGTCAGCGCCTCGGTCACTTCAAACCCGTCGGCAAGCATTAAGTAAATCATTTTTATCCTCCTCGTCATCACTTGCAGTTCCTATATAAAATGTGCTATCCTCCGTACGTCAAAGCCTCTATCATACTTTGGATACATTGGAAACGTTCTGCGTTCGACTAATACCTATTACCTCTTACTTATTACCTATTAATCACTCCATCCCCAGCCCTACATAAATCCCTTCGGGGTTATAGCCTGTAATGGACTTTACCATAGCGTATCTTTCGGCTTCAGCCTTAATAAAGTTCTGGTTAGGCGAAAGATGGAACTTAAACCTTTTATTCTCAAACTCGCTGAGCAAATCGGTAAAGAGATACGCAGCGTTATTATCGCTGCAGATAATCTCCGCGATATAGCAATACTCTCCCTCGTCGTAAGCTATCGCGTAGCCGTAGTTGTTTTTTATTATCTTCGCTCCGTACAGAGCGTTATACTCAAAGGCAAAATCAATGTGATTATTATTCCAAAAAAGAAAATTATTCTTAAGCACCCTGTTGCGTATCCCGCAATAACCGCCTACTACATTTTCGGTAATCTCATAGGGCTTAGCGAGCTTTTGAAGTTCTTCGCGGGTAAGCTCCGCCGTATCGGAATAAAGCTCCTTAAAACCGAGCTTCGCGTAATAATCGTAGAGGCTGTCGCTCGCGGGCAGAGTTACACAAATCTCCTGAGCGGTAATCGAAAGCGCGTAGTGGATAAGCCCTTTCATAAGACCCGCTCCCCGAAACTCGTCCCTGGTAGCGGCGGCGTAGAGATAACCCGCCTTACGACCGTTCACCGAGGTCGGGATTATATAGACCATAGAGATAAGCTCCTCTCCCTCGGTACAGATATAGCAAATCTCGGGCTTGAATATTCTTTTAAAGAACAATTCAAGCGCTTCGTCATTCTCTTTAAATACGTCTTTAAATAATTCTTTTAACGAATTAATATCGCTGTTTTCAGCTTTCCTCAGTTTTATCATTTACTGCTCCGCGGTAACGTTTCAAAATCACGACAGGGTGATACGAGAGCTTCGACTGCTTTAAGGACTCTATACCCATATCCTCTTCCCTGTTTATAAACTCAAAGCCTACGAGCGTTTTGGCGAACTCGTTATTAATCTTGGCGTAGACGCCGTCGTACTCGACAAGCCCTTTCTCAAAAATAACATCAAAGGTCTTTAAGTTGATTCCGCTTCCCATAGTCATAGCCACAGGCTTTTCGTCAACATAAAGAATACCGCCGTGCAATTTAAGGATTTCGTAATTCTCGAGGGCTTCGTTTATCGCCTTATACTCCTCGTCCGAGTACGGGTCGATATCCTTAGCGCGGCACCATTTTTCGGCTACCGAAAGCGCGTCCGCTTTATTTTCCTTATTAATCAGCGTAAATCGCCATTCGGGATATTCGCGGTTAAATTTTGAAATATGATTACGCTTAGCGTGGAAGCGTTTACCTGGCAGGATAGTTAAATCGTAGTTGCGGTAGATATAATCCTCGTCGCCGTATAATTCCTTAAAAGAAAATTTAAAACCCGTGATTTCAACAAGCCTCTGCCTTTGGGCGTCGGTCAGCATAACGAACTCAGCCTTAATACCGCGCTGGCGCGCGTCCCTGAAAATCTCGGCGATAACCTCGGACGGGTCGCCGTCGCCGAGCGGGAAACAATAGCCCCACGGCTTATTGCCACTGAAATACGCGAGGACAAGGAAGCCGTAGTATATACAAATTCTTATCTTATATTTATTTCTCCAGATAAAGATATTTGCCGTATTGAAGTCACAGCCCATAGTGCCGTAATTCTCGCATATACGCCGTATATATGGCAAATCCTCTTTAACAGGCGTTTTAAAATCAAGCATTTTTTACCTCGTTTTTTAGTGGATAGTGGATAGTGGATAGTTGATAGTTGATAGTTGATAGTTGATAGTTTTGGTCGAGGAGATAGGTTGATATATGAATAACGTTTTATTCCCGACCGTATTGGTATTCGCTTTCATTCATTATCCATTATCCACTTTCCACTTTCCACTTTCCACTTTCCACTTTCAACTTTCAACTATTCCGTAAACTTCAGACGCTATCTCCTCAATCCCCTTCATCTCACCGTCCTTAGTACAGGAGATTTTCTTCCAGCCGAGCTTATCGGCGGCGTAGAGGGCGGATTTTCTGCACTCCAGCAGGAAATCAACATTCTTCTCGTGCAAATCCTTCTTGCTCTCGTCGCCCGAATATCTGCCCGAGAGGAGCTTTTGCGAAACGTCGGGTTCAACATCAAGGTAAATCACCGTATCGGGCTTAGGAACCTTAATTTTATTATACTCAAAATCCTCCTGAAAAGCGATAAAGCTGTCCCATTCGCTTTCGGGGAGCTTAGACATCTGATAGATAATATTGGAGGCGGCGTAGCGGTCGGCTAAGATGACCGAGCCGTTTTCGTAATCCTCTTTCCAGAATTTTAAATAACTCGCTATACGGTCGACCGTATAGAAAGCGGCGGCGGCGTAGGCGTTAACGTCGTCGGGATTGGAGCCGAATTCCCCGCCGAGGTACATCTTTACGAGCGCGGAACTCGGGTTATCGTAATCGGGGAAGGAAAGTTGTTTAACGGACTTTCCCTCAGTCTCTAATTTCTGTTTTAAAATCTC
>CAJOHT010000153.1 GCA_905234305.1 uncultured Ruminococcus sp.
TTAACTGAATTAACGATATTACCGTTCTCAAGATACTCCTTAACCTGATCAGCAGCCATAACCGCGCAGTTATCCTCGCTTTCGGGAGTCGAAGCTCCGAGGTGAGGCATACAGATCACGCCGTCCTCAGCGAGAACCTCGTCGGTGGAGAAGTCTGTGACATATTTAGCGACCTTACCGCTCTTGATTCCGTCGAGAACCGCCTGAGCGTTTACAAGACCGTCACGGCTGTAGTTAAGAATACGTACGCCGTCCTTCATCTTAGCGATCTGCTCAACGTCGATCAAATCTCTTGTCGCGTCCATAAGCGGAACGTGGATCGTAATATAATCGCTCTTAGTAATTACGTCGTCGATATTGCCGTAAACCTTAATGGTCGGGTCGAGCTTTAAAGCGTTATTTACGGAAAGGAAGGGGTCGTAACCGATAACCTTCATTCCTAAAGCTACCGCGGCGTTAGCTACTAAGATACCGATAGCGCCGAGTCCGATTACGCCGAGAGTTTTACCCATAATCTCGGGACCTACGAACTGACCCTTGCCTTTTTCAGCCATCTTGCCTACGGCGTCGCCGTTACCCTTAAGAGTTTTAGCCCATTCGATACCCTCGACAACCTTTCTCGAGCTTAAGAAAAGACCAGTAAGTACAAGCTCCTTAACCGCGTTAGCGTTAGCTCCGGGAGTATTGAACACTACGATACCCTTATCGGCGCATAAGTCCTTAGGGATATTGTTAGTACCGGCTCCGCAGCGCGCAATAGCGAGCAGGCTCTCGGGCATTTCCATATCGTGCATAGAAGCGCTTCTTACGAGAACCGCGGTCGGATTCTCTACAGCGTCTCCTACGTTATAGTTTTCGCCGAGACGGCTTGTGCCGTTAGGCGAAATTTTATTTAGAGTAAGTACGTTATACATTTTTATATCTCCTCGTCTGTCCGTGCAGTTCCTGTCATAAATCCATATCCCACTTACCTTAGTGCATATGTCAGGTTTTGGATACATTGGAAAGGTTCTGCGTTCGACTGTATTAATTACAAATTACGCATTTTGAACTGCGAATTTATTAAGCGTTTTCTTCCTCGAACTTCTTCATAAACTCAACGAGCTTTTCAACACCCTCGATAGGCATAGCGTTATAGATAGACGCTCTCATACCGCCTACGGTACGATGGCCCTTAAGGTTTACGAAACCTGCGGCAGTCGCTTCCTTAACGAACTTAGCGTCAAGCTCGGCGTCGCCTGTTACGAACGGCACATTCATAAGCGAACGGTCCTTCTTTACTACAGTACCCTTAAACATCTTGCTTGAGTCAAGATAATCGTAAAGGATAGCAGCCTTCTTCTCGTTATACTTCTTCATTTCCTCGAGACCGCCCATATCCTTTATCCACTTAAAGATTTTGCCGCAGATATAGATATCATAGCAGGGGGGCGTATTATAAAGCGAACCCGCGTCAGCCTGAGTCTTATACTTCATCATTGTAGGTGTACCCTCGAGTACATCGTCAGTAATTAAATCCTCGCGGATAATTACTACCTGTAATCCCGCGGGACCTGCGTTCTTCTGAACGCCCGCGTAAATTACGCCGTACTTCTCAACGTCAACAGGCTCCGAAAGGAAGCATGAGCTTACGTCGGAAACGAGGGGCTTGCCCTTAGTATTAGGAAGCTCGTGGAACTTAGTACCGTAGATAGTATTATTCTCACATATATAAACATAGTCCGCGTCCTCGCTTATAGGAAGGTCGGAACAATCGGGGATATAGGAGAAAGTCTTATCCTCGGAAGTAGCTATCTTATTAGCCTTACCGTAAATCTGAGCCTCAGCAAACGCCTTCTTAGCCCACTGACCCGTAACGATATAGTCGGCAACTCTGTTCTTCATAAGGTTCATCGGGATAGCCGCGAACTGGAGGCTTGCGCCGCCCTGAAGGAACAGCACCTTATAGTTATCGGGGATATTCATAAGGTCGCGGAGGTCTTTTTCCGCTTCTTTAATAATATCGTCGAACCACTTTGAGCGATGGCTCATCTCCATAACAGACATACCGCTGCCCTTATAATCGAGCATTTCCTCTGCGGCTTCTTTAAGTACGGACTCGGGGATTACCGCAGGGCCCGCTGAAAAGTTATACACTCTTGCCATTTTGATTACTCCTTTACAAAAAATAAGTTATATTGAATTGCGTATTATGTATTGATATACGCTACGATTATACTCCTTTTAAAAAACATTGTCAACATTTTAACAACTTTAAATCTTCACGTCAGTCCGTGCATTTCCTCTTTTTCTATCATATCTCCCTGACCTTTGTGCCAATATCAAGTTGAAGTGATAAGTACTGAGAACTGTCTACTGCCTACTGACTGCTAATTACTGTCCTAATCTCCTCGCGCATACGTACCGCTTCGTTCCTCGCTTCTATAGCGAAGTCCTTCTCGCTCGCGCCCTGAGCCTTTTTCCAAGCGCACATTATTCCGCGGCTCGAATTAATAACCGCGCCTATTCCGCGTTCGTCGAAGGCGTACTTTATATCCTCGGCTCCGCCGCCCTGAGCGCCGTAACCTGGTACTAAGAAAAATGTATGCGGAAGTTTTTCTCTTAATTCTTTAAGCATTTCGGGATAAGTAGCGCCTACTACCGAGCCGACCGCGCTGTAACCGTATTCGCCTCTTAAATCCTCTCCCCAGCTTTCGCACATATCTCCCATAGTTTCGTAGACGGTTTTGCCGTCTATTTTTTTATCCTGAAGCTCGCCCGAGCTGGGATTAGAGGTTTTAACAAGC
>CAJOHT010000154.1 GCA_905234305.1 uncultured Ruminococcus sp.
TTTGAGAGAATAAGAAGAATCACTGGTTATCTCGTAGGTACTCTCGACCGCTTTAACAACGCTAAGCGCGCTGAGGTTGAGGACAGAGTAAAGCACGGACTTAACGCCTGCTCCTGCTCACTTGAGGATATAGCTTAATTTCGGGCTCGGTTAATCCGAGCCTCTTTTAGTATTTAATTAACGAGGAGTGTTACAATGCAGTCTTATGTAATACATTTTATCCGCCATGGAGATATCTCCGATACCCATAAAGGAAAATATATCGGTACGACCGATGTAGAGCTTTCCGAGGAGGGAAGAGCTAAACTTTTGGAGTACGACAGCAGGTATATATACCCCGGGACTCAAGTCGTTTTTACCAGCCCGCTTAAGCGCTGCACGGAAACAGCGCGAATTCTGTATCCTCAGCAAACACCTATCGTTATTGACCATCTTAGCGAATGCTGTTTCGGGGAATGGGAGGGTAAGACAGCCGACGAGCTTAAGGATGACCCCGATTTTGAAAAATGGCTGGCGGGTCAGACCGACGTTAAACCTCCCCGAGGCGAAAGCGGCGCTGATTTTACAAAACGTATATGCCTTATATTCGAGCAAATCGTTGAGGGTATGATGAAAACCAATAACACCGAGGCGGTAATCATTACTCACGGAGGCGTTATTATGACGCTGCTTTCGGTTTACGGATTGCCTCGTGCCAAGCCCTTCGACTGGGTTATGGATAACGGCTTCGGTTATTCCGCGCGTATTAATCCGATGCTCTGGCAAAGAGACAGGGTTATGGAGGTTTACGCTAAAATCCCGAGAATGGGAGAATAACCAGATTGTAAACTGTTTTACAATCTATTTTTATATGATGTGAGATAATAATTTAGTTAGTATACAGTAGTATGTCTAAAGAAGAATAGTATTATAGTTTATATTAAAGGAGTATTTTATGAATCAGTATAAAATCACATTACTTAAGGGTGACGGTATAGGTCCCGAGATTGTTGATGAGGCGGTAAAGGTGCTTAATAAAACCGCGGATAAATTCGGTTTTTCAGTCGAGTATGATGAAGCTCTTATGGGAGGCTGCGCTATTGACGCTACAGGCGAGCCGCTTCCTCAGGAAACTATAGATAAATGCAAGGCTTCCGACAGCGTACTTCTTGGCGCCGTAGGCGGTCCGAAATGGGATAATCTCCCTGGCAATAAACGTCCCGAGGCTGGACTTTTAGGTATTCGCGGAGCTTTAGGCCTTTTCGCTAATTTAAGACCGTCGGTGATTTTTGAACCGTTACAGGGCGATTCCCCGATTAAGGATGAAATTATCGGCGGACAGCTTGATATTTTGATTGTCCGCGAGCTTACTGGCGGTATATATTTCGGCAAGCGCGGAAGATGTACTACCGATGACGGCGCTGCGGCGGCTTGGGATACCGAGATGTATTCCGTCCCCGAAATCGAGCGTATCGCGAGAGTAGCGTTCGAGATGGCTATGAAGCGCGACAAACGTGTTACAAGCGTAGATAAAGCCAATGTACTTGAAAGCTCGCGTCTTTGGAGAGAAACCGTTATTAAGGTCAGCGAGGAATATCCTGAGGTCGAGCTTAATCATCTTTATGTTGATAACTGCGCTATGCAGCTTGTACGTAATCCGCGTCAGTTTGACGTTATTGTTACTTCCAATATTTTCGGCGATATTCTCTCCGACGAGGCGTCGATGATTGCTGGTTCAATCGGTATGCTTGCCTCCGCGAGTCTTGCTCAGGGAAAATTTGGACTCTATGAGCCTATCCACGGTTCAGCTCCCGATATCGCTGGCAAAGGTATAGCTAACCCGCTCGCTACGATTCTTTCCGTAGCGATGATGCTCCGCTATTCGCTTGATGAGGGAGAGGCGGCCGACGCTATCGAGAACGCGGTCAACGAGGCGCTTAAGAAATACAGAACTCCCGATATTTATGCCGAGGGTATGACTAAAGTTTCCTGTACCGAAATGGGAGACAAGGTTTGTGAATTTATATAAGAAAGTAAACAGGAGATGTTCTTATGACTTCCTACTACGATATGCATTCTCATATTTTGCCTGAAATGGACGACGGCTCAAAAAGCGTCGAGCTTAGCCTTGAGATTATTGAAAAGCTGAGGGCTCAGAACGTTAAAAATCTCTGCTTTACTCCTCATTATTACTCCAATGAGGAAAGCATAAAACAGTTCGTTGAACGCCGCCAAAGGAGCATAGAGTTGCTTATGCCGCATATTCCCGAGGGCGTTAATGTATGTATCGGCGCTGAGGTGTATGTTACAAACTATCTGTTTAATAATGATGATTTGTCCGAGCTGTGTTACGGAAATTCCGATTACATTCTTTGCGAGTTTTCGTTCGGTTCGCATTTCGGCGAGCATACTATGGATTATTTTTATAAGTTGAGGGGTAACTACGGCTTAAAGCCTGTGCTTACTCATATCGAGCGTTATAGTCATCTTATGGATGATGAGGGAATTGTCGAGGATTTATGCGACGATGATATTTTGATCCAGACTAACGTCGGGGCGTTTAAGGGATTTTTCCGTACGCGCAAGCTGTTAAAATATATAAAGCGCGGCTATATTGATATAGTAGGTACCGACTGCCATTCTCTTACACGCGGTAATCCCGATGATTATTCGGGTACAATAGAGCTTATTAAGAATAAATGCGGTCAGGAGTTCGTAGACCATATAGTTAATACCTCCGCTCAGATTTTTAACGCGGGAGTAAAGTAGTTGCAATATATATAAAAAATAACGGGG
>CAJOHT010000155.1:0-1675 GCA_905234305.1 uncultured Ruminococcus sp.
GAACGGGAGGCTCCGAAGGTCTTAACTTTTTATAAACCTCGAGCATACCTTCCTCAACGCTGTGAGTAGTATCCTTCTCAATAGTCGCCTTGATACGCGCGTCATCGCCGAAGTAGTCGAGGATCTCGGAGTCGCTTCCAAGTCCCAGCGCGCGGATAAAGGTAGTGATCGGAACCTTTCGGTTTTTATCGATATGAACGTAAAATACGTCGTTTACGTCGTTCTCATACTCGAGCCATGCTCCGCGGTTAGGGATAACGGTCGAGGAGAAAAGCTCCTTACCTGTTTTATCGTGTTCCATTTTATAGTAAACACCAGGCGAACGGACGAGCTGGGAAACTATAACACGCTCTGCGCCGTTGATTACGAACGTACCGCTGTCGGTCATAAGCGGTAAATCGCCCATAAATACGTTGTTTTCCTTAATCTCGCCTGTCTCCTTATTAAGAAGACGCGCTCTTACTCTCAGGGGCGCTGAATATGTAGCGTCGCGCTCCTTACACTCGATAACGCTGTAGTTCGGATGCTCCAAATCCACCTCGTAATCGAGAAAATCGAGTACAAAATTGCCTGTATAATCGGTTATTCCGGATACATCGTGAAATACTTCAGTCAGTCCCTCCGTCAAAAACCATTTATAGGACTTAGTCTGCACCTCGATAAGGTTAGGCATATCGATAACTTCATCGATTTTTGCGAAACTCATACGTTCGGTCTTACCTATCTGTACGGGTTTTACATTAACCATAGGCGTATCAACTCCTTCTATTAATTACGGTTTTTCTCGGACAAAGTTTTTTCCGAATTCTACAAATTAAGACTTGACAAATAAAAAATACTGTGGTAATATTCTATTTTTATTTTCAGGTCGATTTTGTAAAAAGACGGACAAAACCCCATTATCGATTAGTTTAACATTTTATTACAGTTCTGTCAAAAAGTCAAGTGTTTTTTGCAAAATCGTTGCAAAATTTCACATTTAGCCCAGAAACACTCGGAGCCGTTGGCGAATTTACAAAGTTTATGAGGTTTCAACAAATCCAAACGCGCGTTTTTGTGCAACTTTAGTGCAGGAGCAGAGCTATATAAACAATCACCCCGTATAAGGCGCTCGACAATACCCCGTACGCTATAACGGGACCGCAGATTATAAATATCTTAGCGCCCAGCCCCGTAATAAATCCCTCGCTCTTAAACTCTATCGCGGGCGCGCTCATTGAGTTCGCGAAACCCGTAATCGGCACGAGCGTACCAGCTCCCGCGTGTTTGGCGAGCTTCTCATATAAATGAAAAGCGGTCAAAACTACACCTATGAATATAAGAGTACAGGAACAGAGCGTCTTAGCGTCATTCTCGGGAACCTTTAAAAATACAAAAAGATTAAATATCCCCTGCCCGAGAGCGCAAATCGCTCCTCCCGATACGAACGCCTTAAGACAGTTAATCGGAGTTTTGCTCTTCGGGGAGTTTCTCTTAACTATTTCAGAATACTCTTTTTTACTCAACATATTATCACCGAAAATATTTTTTCCATATTTTTTAATTTTAAACTATTTATTTTTTTATATATTTATAGTATAATGACTATAACTATGCGAAAAGGTGAAACGAATTTGGAACACTATCTTGACAACAGCGCCACAACTAAAGTAAGCAAAGCCTCTGCCGATAAGGT
>CAJOHT010000155.1:1777-7049 GCA_905234305.1 uncultured Ruminococcus sp.
CTTTACGAGCGGCGGTACCGAGGCTAACAACCTCGCGGTATTCGGCGCGGTAAACCGCCTTAAAAAGCGCGGTAATAAAATCGTCACTACGGCGATTGAACACAGCTCCGTCTACGAAGCGGCTAAACAGCTTGAAGAAAACGGCTTTGAGGTCGTTTACATAAAGCCCGATAATAACGGACATATCCCGATTGAGCGCTTTGAAAAGGCGATCGACAAGAACACTATCCTCGTCACGGCGATGTACGTCAATAACGAGATAGGAACCGTTCTTCCAATAGAAAAACTAAAAAAAATAATCGAAAACGCGGGCAGTCCCGCATATCTGCACTGCGACTGCGTCCAGGCGTTCGGCAAGCTCCCGCTCAAGCTCAAGAAGCTCGGAGCGGACTCCGCCTCCGTAAGCGGCCATAAGGTTCACGCTCCTAAAGGGGTCGGCGCGCTTTACGTACGCAAGGGCGTTAACTTAAAGCCGATAATGTACGGCGGCGAACAGGAGAAAAAGCTCCGCCCGGGGACGGAGTCTCTGCCTCTTATCGCGGGATTCTCGGAGGCGGTCAGGGAGTTTTGCGTAAATAAAAACTACGCCTATGTAAAAGAACTAAACGCCTACGCTCGGGAAAAGCTCTCAAGCCTCGAGGGAGTCGTCATAAACTCCCCCGACGACGCTATACCATATATATTAAATTTTTCCGCTCTCAATATTCGCAGCGAAACTATGCTCCATTTCCTCGCGTCAAGGGAAGTTTACGTATCGAGCGGAAGCGCCTGCGCTAAGGGCAAGCCCAGCCACGTTCTGAGCGCTATGGGCATAAGCTCCGAAACCGCCGACAGCGCGCTGAGGGTGAGTTTTTGCGAGTCCAATACAAAAGAAGATATCGACGCGCTTACAGACGCTCTTAAAGAGGGCATCGGCACGTTAGTTAAAAGGAAGTAAAATATGAAAGAAATCGTACTTATCAAGGTCGGCGAAATCGTCCTTAAGGGCTTGAACCGCCGCCAGTTTGAGGACAAACTCATAAAAAACATAAAGAAAACTATCCGTCACCTCGGCAAATTCGAGATAAAAAACGCTCAGTCCACTATCACGGTCATTCCCGAGGATGATTTTGTCGATTTGGACGAGGTATGCGAGCATATCAGGCGGATTTTCGGTATTGTAGCGTACTCGCGCGCGGCGATATGCCCCGAAAAAACTCTCGACTCTATCCTCGAGACCGCTCCCGCTTATCTTGAGGAGCAGCTAAGAGAGGCTAAAACATTTAAGGTCGAGTCTAAGCGCAGCGATAAAAAATTCCCGTTTAAAAGTCCCGAAATCTCGCGCGAGACGGGCGCGGCTATTTTACGCGCCTATCCCCATTTAAAGGTTGACGTTCATAATCCCGACCTTACCGTTACGGTAGAGGTACGCGATTATTACGCCTATATCCGCGGAGCGGCATTAAAAGGCGCGGGCGGTATCCCCGTCGGCACGGGAGGCAACGCCGTTATCCTTATAAGCGGCGGTATCGACTCCCCCGTAGCGGCATATATGATGGCGAAGCGCGGCATACGCCTTACGGCGGTCCATTTCGCGAGTCCCCCATATACCAGCGAGCGCGCCGAGCAGAAGGTAGTGAAGCTGCTCAAAAAAGTCGCCTTATACAGCGGCGATATGAATATGTACACCGTACCGTTCACGGAAATCCAGGAAGCTATCCGTGAAAAATGTCCCGAGGAGTATTTCACCCTCATTATGCGCAGGCTTATGATGAAGATTTCCGAACGCATAGCGCGCGATAAGGGATGTCAGGCTTTGATCACGGGCGAAAGCCTCGGTCAGGTAGCCAGCCAGACTATAAACGCCCTCGGCTGTACCGACGAAGCGACGTCGCTCCCCGTATTCCGTCCGCTTATCGGAATGGACAAGCAGGAAATTATCGATATATCCTATAAAATAGATACCTACGAAACCTCGATAGAGCCGTACGAGGACTGCTGTACCGTATTCACCCCGAAGCATCCGCGTACAAAGCCCGTACTCGAACGCGTAAAAAAAGCCGACGAACTCGGCAATTTTGAGCCGATGATCGAAACCGCGCTCGAAAACCTTAAAGTCACCTATATAAATACAAAGTAAAAGGAGATTAAATCTTGAATATACTGGTTTTATCGCCCTCAAAAAAGTTAAAAGAAGATAAAACTGAATATTCCGAAAAAGTCGTAAGCGCGCTTAACGAAGGCGGCAATTCCGCCGTTCTTAAGACGTGCCGAGCTTCAGCGCTCGGAGCGGACCTGAAAAAAGCCGTATCCGAAAAAAAATACGGCCAAATCATAATCCCCGATTATATCGCGGACGAAAAAGATTTCAGGAGCAAATTCGCCTTTATTATCAGCCGAGCCGAGAGTAAAAATCAGAAAGTCCCGAACTCCAAGGAGAAGTTTGACCTCAATAAATCAATTAACGATTTAAAGGGTAATATAAAGTATATAGTCGGTAAAATCAAAAAGCAGGACGTTAAAAGAGAAAAGCGCGAGCCTCAATACATAAGCTACGAGCGCAAAAAGACTCATATTTTCCCTGTTAATACCGATAATAAGTTAAGGTATTGGCGGCGGCTAAGGGACTCGACCCCGACGTCTTTAAATCGGTACCCGAGCTTATATACGAAACCTTTGAGTCGAACGCCGAAAGCTATCCCGAGGGCTATTCGATAACTAAGCGCACTCTTAAAGTGACGACCTTTTTTGAGCGCCATTTCCCCCGAAAGGGCGACTCTAAGGACGAGAAAGTGCGTAAATCCGTAATGCTCGCGGCATTCTGCGCGTTTATAGCGGCGGGATGTATGTTTATATATAATATGTATGTAATGCCTGCCCAGCAGCAGGCGCTCCAAAGCGACATCCGCACTATCTTCTACGAGGGAGATACCTCCTCCTCATCCTCAAAAAACTCCAACAAGCCGAAAAAGCTCAACTGGAACATTATAAAAAAGAACAGCGATATAAAGGGCTGGGTTCAGCTTAACAATACTCAAATCGATTACCCCGTACTAAAGTGCAAGTCCGATAATAAAGATAGCCAGTTTTACCTCACCCACAATTACTTAAAGCAGTACACTCCCCGAGGCTTCGGCGCGATATTTGTCGACTATCGATGCAAAAAGGGTATGAACAGCAAGAACGTTATACTCCACGGCCACCATATGGAGGACGGCTCGATGTTCGGCGACCTTATGAAGTACGGACGCTACTCGGGCAACCTCGGTTTCTATAAAAAATCGCCCGTTATAAAACTCAGCACTCCTAAGGGCGGTACAAAGGCGTATAAGATAATCTCGGTATTTAAATCGAACGTAAACCCCGCTCAGGGCGAGTATTTCGACTTCTACTGCGCTAATTTTAAAAGCAAGGCTCAGTTTATGAACTACGTATATAATCTGCGCATACGCTCGTTCTTTAACTGTCCCGTTAATGTCAACGAAAACGACAAGCTCCTCACCTTAGTTACCTGTTCCTATGAGTTCAACAACTTCAGGACAGTCGTAGTAGCGAGAAGATGCCGCAAAAACGAGAGCGCCGCGGTGGACGTAAGCTCCGCCACGCTCAACAAGAACCCCGTATGGCCGCAGTGCTATTACGGACGCTACCGAGCTACCCGCCCGACTATCCTTACTTTTAAGAAAGCCTATAAAAAAGGACTTATAAAGTGGTATGACGGAAGCGCCAGGCTTAAGGGAAGCGAACAGCTCCCGACCTCGCTTAAAGAAACTACCGAGCCTACTACTTCTCCCGAGCAGGTAACGCAGGCTCCTAAACCGACACAACCGCCTAAAAAGTATTTTAAGGTAACGGTTCTAAAGCTCAACAAGCACGCTAAAACCGTTAAAAAGACTAAAACCGTACTCGAGGGCAAAATAATCAAACTTAAAACGCCTAAAAACTTTATATATAAAGGCTATAAATTTACCTTTAAGAAATGGAAGGTAAAGGGCATAAAGGGCAAAAAGTTCCTTAGCAAAAAGACTAAGAAATTAAGAATACGCTCCAACATAATTCTCTCTACCGTTTATAAACAGGCTATTGATTTTAAAAAGCCTAAGCCGACTAAGCCCGCGCCTAAGCCGACAAAACCCAAGAACGTAAAACCGACCAAGCCTGCCGAAACAAAACCTGCCGAAGCTCAGAACGCTGAGGAAGCGGAGGAATAGATATGAACTGTGAACTTATATTTTATCTCGCGAAAAAGACTAACCTGTGCGAAAAAGCTCTCGAAGCCTCGCTGAAGGATATTAACCTTAATTTCAGAACCTCGCTTTTCGCGACCGACTCGGACTCTCTCGGGGCGCTCGTTATCGAGGCTTTCGAGAAAACGAACGTCGTATTTATAGTAGGCGGACTCGGCGCTGGAGATAAGAACGGTATCGAAAATATACTCTCTAAGGCGCTCGCTAATAAAAACCCCGACGATTTAAAAAAGCTCAAAAACCCGCTGTCCCCCGCTGACGGCTACCTCGTGCGCCAAGGCGGCCAGCTTATGGCGGTGCTTCCCGACGAGCCCCGCGAGCTTGAGGCGGTGTTATCAGGCCCGCTTAAGACGTACCTTTTAAATTTCACGGAGATATAACGCTTTTTTGTGTCCCCTCGTAGGGAACGGCTTCCACGCCGTTCCGTGATACGTCGGCCGCCAGTATTCGGCACCTTTCTTCCGCCGAAGGCGGGAATATCAACATTACCGTTCATTGTTCCGCTCCCGCGGAAGGATACCTCCCCGCTTCCCGCTCCCTAAAACCTAAATTCTAATCATAAAAACCACGTCGAAAATTGATATATGTATAACATAATGACAAAATCCACAAAAAATACTTTGTTATTTGAGTATTTTGCCAATAGATAAAAAGTTAAAAGAATGTTACAATATAAAATGTAAATTTAGAAGGAGGATTTTTCTAATGAAAACATCACTTAAGAAATTAACTTGCATCTTTTTATCGGTACTTTTAATTCTCTCCGTATTAGCGGTTGGAACTGTATCTGCTGCCGAAAAGGATGATCAAGGACAGTGGAAAATGAAATTCACTAACAATCACGGTTGGTCAAAAATTTATGTTTACGCTTGGGCTGGTGAGTCCAAACTTACAGGCGAATTTCCGGGTTGGGAAATGAAAGATACCTTTATTGAAAACAACCCCGAAGGTAAAGGCAATTTTTGGCTCTATATCCCAGGCAACGCTGAAGGCTTCGTTGTAAGCGACGGTAACGGCAATCAGACTAATAATATCACAGACTTCTC
>CAJOHT010000156.1 GCA_905234305.1 uncultured Ruminococcus sp.
CGAAAATATCCCCGACGATATGAAGATGGTCGACCGCGACTCTTTTTATCAGCTCCGAAAGCGCAACTATAAAATCATCGGGATTTAAACTTATAAGAGTATCGAGAATTTTTTTATGGTAAATAATCTGGTTATCATCCTCGTCCTTCTGAACATGCAGAAGTTCGTCAATAATATATGCATAATCCTCGGGCATAGCCTTACGCACCTTTGAACGGGTGTATTTCGAGGAAAGCGTTCTCGCGATTTCAATAAGGCGGTTGATCGTATCCCTGTACCATATATCGGTATTCTCACCGGCTTTACGGATAAGGTGGAGCTTTTCGTTAGGATAATAGATAAGCGTGCAAATCGACTTACGAGCCTCATGGGAAAGTTCCCCGCGATAAAGCATATCCACCTTCTCGCGCACTACCCCCGAGCAGTTGTTAAGTATATGGCAGAAAGCCTCGTACTCGCCGTGGATATCGCTCATAAAATGCTCGGTACCCTTAGGAAGATTAAGAATAGCAGTAAGATTGATAATCTCACGCGTCACAGAACGGGCAGTCGGATATTTTTTCGAAAGCAGCTTTAAGTATTTTTCTCTTTTATCCACGTTAGAGCCTCCTTCACTTTAACCATTATATTACATTGCGTTCTTAAGAAAACTAAATTTATTTTATAAACTTTTTTAAATTAGCTAAATCGATGTTCGGAAACAGTCCGCAAAAATGGCTCAATATTCTTTCGTAGGAATCCTCGGGGGAACGGCTGTAAACATTATCCGTAAAACCTTTACCCATAAAAACCTCGGGAGTCGAATACTCCGCCACTCCCCAGCCGTAAGGCTCTCCGCGCTTATTTTTCAGATATACAAAATCGCTGATAACAACATAGCATTGAGCCTGCAAACGGTTCATTATCGTATCGAAGCCCTTGTTGCCGCCTTTACGGTAATCGCCGAGTTCCTTTAGTTTTTTTGAAATAATCGGAGCGTTGCCGCTGACAAGCTCAAAAAGCCGCTTATCCTTATACGAAGCCATTCCGTCATCAAAACGCGCGTCAAAATCATAACCGTCACGACGGTAGTTAGCGAAATCGTCAAACCACTCTGAGCTTATGTAGCACGCCTTTTTCTCAAAGAATTTTCCGTAGGCGCAGCCTGTTTCTCTTATTACTGGACCTTTCCATTCCCATGCGCTCCACTCGCCTGTATCGCTGTGCCACCAGCATTCAGGAGCGATATGTTCCTCTATGGAAAAACCTTCTATTGAATTCTCAAAAAACGGAATAAATCCGTACTCGTTAATAACTTCTATAAGGTCGGATTTACTCTTTATAATAAAATCAGAAAACATTTTCACAAAACCAAAACAAATAATAATAGATTAATCATATGATAACATTATTTTACGCATATGTCTACAAAATCCGTATTTATTTATAATATAAACAAAATGAGCAGAACGCATTAAACGCTCTGCTCGTTTTATTAATACTATTACTGAAGCGGCTTAACCGCGTTGATAAGCTCTTCTTCGCTCGCGATATGTATTTCGCCGATATCGGACAGCCATTAGCGGAAATCGGGCATTATCATCTTCCTTTAAAATTTTTCACTAAGAGTTTTAAAGCGCAGGCTTTTTGTATTTATTAAAATAATACTTCATAGCAAGATCGTTATTGCCGACAAGCTGAAGCATTCCGCCTGTTTCCCATCTAAGAATCTCGCTCAGCTTATAAGTATCGTTAGAGGTTTCGTAAGCCGCGTTTGAAACAACGTGGATTTCGGGAACGTCATTCTCCATAGCGTATTTCATAAATTCCGCCTCGAATAACAGTGAACCCCAAGCGATATGATAGCTGCTGCTTATAATAGCAACCGAATTGATTTTCGGATATTTTTTAACTACTATACCGTAAGAAAACTCAGCATTTTGAGCGGTTGTGAGCGATTTGTTCTCGATAATCAATCGGCTCTTTTTAAGTCCGTGCTTAATAAGCCAATCGCCCATCAGCCCTGCCTCAGTTACCTTTTTATTGTTTTTTGCCGTACCGCCGCCCGTACATATTACGTAAGCGTTCGGGTACTGCTTTGAGCAGTCTAATGCTACCTTGAGTCTTCCTATAAGCTCATCCTTCATAGTTCCGTCGTCGTTAAGTTCAAATCCGAGAACCGTTAAAGCAAGGCTTCCGTCATTCGGAAGGCCTTTCGGAAGCTTGTCGATATTAATCTTAAGCTCGTTATTGGCGTAATTCCAATACTCCATTATATCTTTCCATAGCTTGCCCTGTTTACTGTCGATCCCGTTAAGCTCAGCAAGTAATTCATTAACCTTATCGTCGGCTTTTTCATCATAACAACCGTGATACGTAATTATGTCCTCAATAACCTTCTCGGCTTTACGCTCGCTTTTTTGACTTTCAGCGCAGCCTGAAAGGCAAGAAACAATGATTAACAGTATCGAGAAAACCGATAAAACTTTTTTCATATCAACTCACCCCCCGCGTTATTGCAAAATATAATTCGTACTGTTTGACCCCAGTCTTTTATCCAGCTTAATGAGCTTAGCGATCAAAAGCACCAGCGAGCCGCATATAATTCCGAGCAACAATCCGCAAAGTACGTCTGTCGGAAAATGGACATAGAGATAAAGCCTTGAAAAAGCGATACACAAAGTCAGCACCAGCGCGATAAAGCCAAGACCTTTTTTCTTAGCAAGCAGAACTGTTGTCGCGGCGGCGGTCCCGAGGGTGCCTTAATAAGCAGCACGATATCCGAGTTTATCATAAACGGTCTCGGACGATTGACAAGATGCTTTAGAAGAACATCTCCCGCTGAAAAGCCGAGCGCCAACGCCGCCAAAAGGATAATACCAGCGGCTCTGGTTTTCTTAAAAAACAGCATAAGAATTCCTGCCGCTATCCAAATTATTCCCGATGTAGTCAAATAACTTAGAAACACCGCGAAATAATCAAGAAAAGAACAGCGTAAGGATTCCTGAATAGAGTTCAGTATTGAAAAATCAAAATTTTGTATAGTCTCCATATTAACTCCTCCATATAGAATAATATGACAAAAAAGGATGACTGAACTAAGCATCCTTTTTTTGTCTTTTGATTACCTTCATTCTCGAGAATTCCTCTCTATCCTTTTCGTCGAGAGCATCGGTTATATATTTAACCGTTTCCTCAAATTTAGGTATCATAATATTTTTAAGCGCGTTCGCGCGCTTCTGAGTTTTCTTTATAGAATCGGCAAGACGGTAAACGCTGTTCTCAATCTCAGCGAGGTCAGCGGTCAAAACCTTAACCTCGGTAAATTTCGAGAAAGCGTTATCAAGCGCCGTAGTAGTTGAGTTGAGTCCGAAATGGAGCTTGCTCCTGTCGGGAGAGTCCATTTTTACGATCGGGATCTCAACGCCCATAACCGAACGGTAGTCAAGCGTGAGCGAGTCTTCTACAGGGATAGTCTTACTGATTTCGGAGCAGTAACCGTGGACGATATTAGCGGTCTGAAGCGCGAAATACGCCTCAGCGTAAGTATCGTCGATTTTACCCTGGATCTCGTTAGCCTTATCTATAAGCATCATCATCTCCCTGATAAGGATATTACGCTTTTTATCCATAAGCTCATATCCCATCTCAGCGAGAGCCAATGATTTTTTTGTATTCATAAGATTGCCCTTGGTGGGCACAGCCTGAACAGCCATTTTAAAAACCTCCGAAGGTTTTAATCAGTAATGCGCAATGCGCAATTGGAAATTACTCTTCTTGAATAAACTTATCCTTTGTAGTATTTATCCAGCAATTCGTCATCTACTCGGTCAAGTTCGCTTCTCGGTAAGGTTGAAAGAAGCTCCCAGCCTAAATCCAAGCTCTCCTTAACGTCGCGGTCCTCGTTAAAGCCCTGGTTTACAAATCGGGTCTCAAACAATTTACCGAACTCCATATACTGTAATAATTTCCGCGATTTGATTTTATTATTGCAACGTGGCGTCGATGACCTTGGCGTAGCTCGCGAAAAGCTGATTTGAAAGCGCTGTGTGGTCGGCTCTCGTATAGCCTTCGCCGATACCGTCCTTCATAAGACGTGAAAGCGACGGGAGTACAGCAACGGGCGGATAATAACCCTGCCCCTGTAAAGCTCTGTCCAGCGTGATCTGACCCTCGGTAATATATCCCGTAAGGTCGGGGATCGGGTGGGTGATATCGTCGTTCGGCATAGTAAGGATCGGGATCTGAGTAACGGAGCCTTCATGTCCCTTAATCATACCCGCTCTCTCATAAAGAGAAGCAAGGTCGGAATACAAGTAACCCGGGTAGCCCTTACGTCCTGGAATTTCTCCCTTTGAGGAGGAGAATTCACGAAGCGCCTCGGCGTAGGAAGTCATATCCGTCATAATTACAAGCACATGCATATCGAGGTCGAAGGCGAGATACTCGGCAATAGTGAGCGCGCATCTCGGAGTAAGTATACGCTCGATTATAGGGTCGCTGGAGAGGTTTAAAAGCATTACAACGTGGGATAATACTCCGCTCTCCTCAAAGCTCTTTCTGAAATACTCGGCAACGTCCTTTTGAACGCCCATCGCCGCGAAAACTACGCAGAAGTTATCCTCGGTAGCGCCTGAGATCCTCGCCTGACGAACAATCTGTACGGCTAAGTCGTTATGCTTCATACCCGAGCCCGAGAAAATCGGGAGCTTCTGTCCGCGGATAAGAGTCATAAGCGTATCGATCGTCGAAATACCAGTATTTATATAGTTAGTCGGATATACGCGCGATACAGGATTTATCGGAGTTCCGTTTATATTGCAGCGCTTTTCGGGGAAAATCTCGCCGAGTCCGTCCGCAGGACGTCCCGCGCCGTCGAGTACGCGTCCTATAATCTCAGGCGATAACGCCTGCTCCATCGGATGTCCCGTTAATCTTACCTTAGCGTTTACAAGGCTTATGTTTCTTGTACCCTCGAAAACCTGTACAACAATTCTTTCTCCTTCGATCTGAACGACTCTGCCCTGGCGGATCGTACCGTTCTCAAGGCGGATATCGACGATTTCCTCGTTGG
>CAJOHT010000157.1:0-1571 GCA_905234305.1 uncultured Ruminococcus sp.
ACTGTACGGATTTTTCAATATCTTTAATCGTAATAAGTCCTTTAAGCGCTCCGTTATCGTCGGTAATAGGGAGTTTCTCGATACGGTGCTTACGTAAAATTTCCTGAGCCTGCTCTAAGGTAGTTCCTACAGGAGCTGTAACAAGCTCTTCTTTAGTCATAACCTCGCTGATTTTCGTTCCGAAAACCTCGGGCTTCATAAAACGCATATCGCGGTTAGTGATAATTCCGACGAGCTTTCCGTTTTCGCAAATCGGAACACCGCTTATCTTATACTTAGCCATAAGCTCGTCCGCGTCGCCTACCGTACTTTCGGGCGAAAGATAAAACGGGTTAGCTATTACTCCGTTCTCGCTTCTCTTAACGCGGTCGACCATATCCGCCTGCTTCTCGATACTCATATTCTTATGAATAATACCGATACCGCCCTCTCGCGCAATCGCGATAGCCATAGCCGTTTCGGTAACGGTATCCATAGCAGCAGTCATAAGCGGAGTATTAAGGTGGATTTTCTTAGTAAGATCAGTTTCGATGCTTACGTTTCTCGGTTCAACGTTTGACTCTCCGGGAATAAGCAGCACATCGTCAAAGGTTATACCCTGTTTTCCGAATTTGTCGTCAAAATTTTTGTTCAACATCTCGTCATCCCCTTTTTAAAATTACCTAAATATTAAACATCATTATAGCAAAAAGACATCGATTACGCAAGTGATTTTCACATATTTTTTTATTTTCTTTGGTTTTAATCCTTCCCCGTTCCTATTGACATATTCCGTTATTAAAGTTAAAATTATATGGTATTCTTCTTTTGGAGGTAATTTATGAAAAAACTTATTTCAATTATAATAATCGGCGCGGTTATTTTTTCAACCATTGCTTTTTCAGGCTGCGATAATAACAAAAAACCCGCTTCTTCCAATCTTTCCGCGACAGAATCCGTAAAAAAGTCCGATAAGTATTCCTCCGCTCAGCTTCAAACCTACTTAAAGACCTTTACCGAAGGTGACAATCCGATTTACGGAACGTGGAAAATAAAGGGCGTAAACGTAGTAAGTTATATCTTCAGGAATGACGGATTCGCCCAAATGGCGATGGGGTCTGAAGCCGATTTCGCAAAACTCGCGCTAGATACAAAAAACAAAACTCTCGGCGCCGCGTTTGTTCTCGGAATTAACGGTAATTACAATTATACGCTGTCGAAAGATAATAAAACTCTTTATCTTAAATCAGACAGCGGAGATTTCACTCTTGTACAGCAGAAAGATTACAACCTTATTCCAAAGCCTAAGAAAAATCCGAAAATCGATAAAAATATTCTCGGCTGGTGGAAAAGCTCAGGTAAGCAGATATACTTCTTCAGCTCGGACGGTATAATGTATTCCAATATCATTACTATGGAAACCTGTTACACATATAACGCCGAAAAAGGCAAAATCAAGGCTGTTTACGATTACGCGGGCGACGTCAAGGTTGATATAAAATATTCATATAAAAACGGCAAGCTCATTATCGACGGAAATAAATATAAAAAATATACGCCGAAAGAACTGGCATAAAGTATGGGTGTGACAC
>CAJOHT010000157.1:1614-4769 GCA_905234305.1 uncultured Ruminococcus sp.
TTAGCGATAAGGAACTTATGGACAAGTCCCGCAACCACTGCTCCTACCAGCGGAGCGATTATAAACACATAAAGCTGGCGAAGGGCCATTCCTCCCTGCAAAATCGCGGGACCGAAACTTCTCGCGGGATTTACAGATGTTCCCGTAAATGGAATACCGATAAGGTGTACGAGTACGAGCGTAAGCGCTATAACTACGCCTGCTACCGAGCTGTTTTCAACCTTAGAGGTAACGCCTAGTACCGCAAGTACAAAGATAAAGGTAATAACTACTTCGATAAGACCTGCTCCAACCGCGCCTACTGTCATTGTGCCGACTTTACCGCCGTAACCGTTAGCTCCGAGGCTCGCGTTGCTGCCGAATGCCAGCCACAAGCCTGCCGCGCCTGCCGTTGCGCCTAAGAACTGAGCGATTACGTAGCCTACGAAATCCTTCGCGCTGATTTTTCCGTTAATCAGCATTCCGAGCGATACAGCGGGGTTGATATGACAACCCGAAACATTACCGATCGAGTACGCCATAGCGACAATACAAAGACCGAACGCAAGCGCTATCGCGAGAATCGTTCCGCTGGAAGGAAGTAAAACTCCGTGCGAGGTCGATACCGCGTTAACCGCTACCGCTGTTCCGCAGCCGCCTACAACGAGTACGCCTGTTCCGATAAACTCAGCGATATACTTTTTGAAACTTTCCATTAATAAATCCTCCTTTATTATTTAGGGCTAAGGGCTAAGTGATAAGGGCAAAAATTTTCCTTTACAGCTTTAACTCTTAACTTCTAATTTCTCTGTTCCTCCCATATAAGGTCTTAATACCTCGGGGATATTTACCGAACCGTCCGCATTGAGGTTGTTCTCCAAAAACGCGATAAGCATTCTCGGCGGAGCTACAACAGTATTATTGAGGGTATGAGCGAAATACTTTCCGTTCTTACCTCTTACGCGGATTTTTAAACGTCTTGCCTGAGCGTCGCCGAGGTTTGAACAGGAGCCTACCTCAAAATATTTTTTCTGTCTAGGCGACCACGCTTCAACGTCAATCGAACGTACCTTTAAGTCGGCTAAATCTCCCGAACAGCATTCGAGCGTTCTTACGGGAATATCGAGCGAACGGAAAAGGTCAACCGTATTCTGCCAGAGTTTATCGAACCAATGTTTGCTATCCTCGGGCTTACATACTACGATCATTTCCTGTTTTTCAAATTGGTGAATTCTATATACTCCGCGCTCCTCTATACCGTGAGCGCCTTTTTCTTTTCTGAAACAGGGAGAATAACTTGTTAAGGTTTTCGGAAGCTCCTCCTCGTTAACCATCTCGTCGATAAATTTACCGATCATACTATGCTCTGATGTACCGATAAGATAAAGGTCCTCTCCCTCGATTTTATACATCATAGCGTCCATTTCCGCGAAGCTCATAACGCCCGTTACTACATTCGCGCGAATCATAAACGGAGGTACACAGTAGGTAAATCCGCGGTTAATCATAAAATCGCGGGCATACGCGATTACCGCGCTGTGGAGCCTAGCGATATCGCCCATAAGATAGTAGAAACCGTTACCCGCTACCTTACGCGCCGCGTCAAGGTCGATACCGTTGAATTTCTCCATAATCTCGGTATGATAAGGAACCTCGAAATCAGGAACGACAGGCTCGCCGAATTTTTCTACCTCAACATTCTCGCTGTCGTCCTTTCCGATAGGAACACAGTCGTCGATTATGTTGGGTATTGTCATCATAATCTCCGTCACCTTAGCCGAATACTCAGCCTCCAGCTTCTCGAGATTCTCAAGTTCCTCGCCTTGAGCCTGAACCTGTGCTTTTAATTCCTCGGCTTCTTCTCTCTTGCCCTGTCCGTAAAGCGCGCCGATTTGCTTGGAGAGCTTATTGCGGTTAGCGCGCAGAGCGTCCGCGTCACCCTTAGCTTTTCGGCTTTTTTTATCAAGCTCGATAACTTCGTCAACAAGCGGAAGTTTATTGTCCTGAAATTTCTTTTTTATATTTTCCTTAACTATATCTGGATTTTCTCTTAAAAATTTAATATCGATCATTTTGAATACCCCTTTTATTATTTATCCTCTAATTTCGCGGCGAGGTCTTTAAGCTCGTCGTCACTGTAGAACTCTATAGAAAGTGTTCCGCCCTTCTTATTTGCTAAAGGCTTAACCTTAACTTTTTTTCCTAAATACTCGGATAAGGTCTGTTCTACCATAGTATAGTAGCTCGGCTGTTTAACCGTTTTCTTTTCCTTTGGCTTACTCTTATACTTTTTAACCAGTTTTTCAACCTGGCGTACTGATAAATCCGATGCCGCTATTTCCTCGGCAAGTTTTTCCTTTTCTTTTGTATCTTCTATGGAAAGCAGCGCTCTGGCGTGTCCCGCGGAGATTTTTCCGTTTCTTACCATTTCGCTGACCGAGTCGGGAAGATTAATAAGCCTTAGAGTATTAGCAATCGCGGGGCGTGATTTTCCTACCGCGTCGGCTACCGCTTCCTGACTTAGTCCGTGTTCGTCCATAAGCGCCTTATAACCGAGAGCTTCTTCTATCGGGTTCAAATCCTCGCGCTGGAGATTCTCGATAAGAGCTATCTCCATCGTTTCCTCGTCGGTAAGCTCCCTTATCGTAACGGGGACTTCGGTTATCCCCGCTAACCTGCAGGCGCGGTATCTTCTCTCTCCCGCTACAATCTGATAACCTTTAGATTGAAAATAATTTGCAAATTTTATACTTTCCGCAAGCTGATTTAGCGCTTCCTCGTCAAAGTCACGGCGGGGCTGGTTACGGTTAGGCTCGATTTCCGAAATATTTAATGTAACTGTGTTTCCTCCGTCCTCGGTTTCGTTCTGGATAAAAATCGCGTCCAGTCCTCGTCCGAGTCCGCCTATTTTCTTTGCCATTTTTTACCCCTTTCCCGCTATTTCCTTAGCAAGCTCGGTATAAGCTAAGCTGCCTTTACAGGATTTATCGTAATAAATTACAGGCATTCCGTATGACGGCGCCTCGGATAGACGCACCCCTCGGGGAATGAAGGTCTTAAATACCTTCCTCGGGAAGAATTTTTTAACTTCCTCAACAACCTGCTGGGTTAAATTAAGCCTTCCGTCATACATCGTAAGCAGTACGCCCTCAAGCTCTAAGCTCGAATTGTACTGG
>CAJOHT010000158.1 GCA_905234305.1 uncultured Ruminococcus sp.
AGAGTTGGAATTATTAGCAAGATAGCTGAAATTGGCGAGCCCCGCTTCCTTTGTCACCTTGTCGTAAGGACCGTTATGGGTCGTCTGACCTGTAACGTGACCGTTCTTATCGATATGGTAAGGATAAGCGTCGTGGTTATTACAGAAGTTTCCGAAATAAAGCGGATGATTCCAGTTGCCTGAATTATCGCTTATATATTTATTGAACTGCTTAAAAGGATACCAGTCATCCTTTGAACCGTTATAACTCGTACCCGCCTGAACAGGATTAAGCCAGTCGTTTTTATCCCTCTCCGTATCGGATAAGTAGTCAAAATAAGTGGCGTTTACCCAGAACGCGTCGTCCGCCTGAGACTGAGCCTGTGTACCTACGGGGACTCTCTCCTCGCCTGTAGCGAAAACGCTGAATCCCGATACCGAAACGGTAGATACGATCAACAATACGGCTAAAAGCATAGGAAGAACCTTCGCCTTTAATAATCCGTGACCTTTAGAAAGATATTTCAAAACTTTTCCCTCCTGCGCAAAACAACGTCAAGCCGCTCCGCTATTTTAGTGTAAAAATTATAACAAAAAAATTCACATACTATTTTCTTTTAAATAATTATTTTAAAGAAAATTAATACAAAGAATACTTAACAATCCGTGCTTTTTTGTCGATTTTAATTAGAAAGGAAGCAGGCTCAAAGCATTTGCCTTGAGCCTGCGTATTATATTTACTTCTAAACCTTATACTACGGATTTAAGATATTCTAAAATCTCCGCCTCGGTAGCCATATTCATTACATCCTCGGCAACCTTATCCGCCTCAGCCTTAGTCCATTTCGAGATATTCTTACGAACCTTAAGCACCGAAGGAGCCGATACGCTGAATTCGGTTAATCCGAAGGATATCAAAAGCGGAATCATCATCGGATTAGCCGCCGCCTCGCCGCACATTCCGACGGGTATTCCTGCCTCGTTAGCGCATTTAATGATACGTTTTATCATTATCAACACACTCGGCTGGAACGGAGAGTAGAGATATGCCACATCGCCGTTGCCGCGGTCAGCCGCCATCGTATAACCCGTTAAATCGTTAGTACCGATACTGAAGAAATCGGCTTCCTTAGCCAGCAGATGGGCTATAACGCCCGAAGCCGCTGTTTCGGTCATAACGCCGACCTTAATATTCTCGTCGAACTCTATGCCTGAAGCTCTTAAGTCGGATTTAGCCTCCTCTACGAGAGCTTTACCCTCTCTGAGTTCCTCAACCGCCGTAATAAGCGGGAACATTATCCGTATATCACCGAACGCGCTGGCTCTTAAAATCGCCTTAAGCTGGGATTTAAATAGGTCGCGGTTCTTTAAGCAATAACGAATCGCTCTGAAGCCCATAAACGGGTTTTCTTCCTTCTCGAGCCCGAGATAGGGAATTTCCTTATCGCCGCCGATATCGAGAGTACGGATAATAAGTCCTTTGCCCTTTAAAACGAGCGCCGCCTGCTTATATGCCTCAAACTGTTCATCCTCGGTAGGAAGCGCGTTTCTGTCCATAAACAGGAATTCCGTACGGAATAGTCCTACGCCTTCGCCGTCAGCCGCCATAGCCTTAACAGCGTCCTTAGGAGTTCCGATATTACAGAAAAGCTCGTATTCCTCGCCGCTGGCGGACAGAGTCTTTTTACCGCGGTAATTCTCCAGCTCGCGTTTTTCGCGCAGGAACGCGTCACGCTTAGCTGAATACTCGCTGATTTCCGCCTCACTCGGAGCGGTAATAACATCTCCCTCGCTGCCGTCAACGATAATCTGCTCTCCCGAGGAGAGCTTGCCTGTAGCGTTCTCTACGCTCAGCACAGCGGGAATTTCCAGCGCTCGCGCTAAGATAGCGGAGTGGGAGGTCTGGCTTCCAGTTTCGGTGACGATACCGACGATGTTATCTTTATTTATACCCGCAGTCATCGAAGGAGTAACTTCTTTAGCGACTAAAACGGTACCTGCGGGAGCGTCGCTTATTTTAACTACTTTTATTCCGAGTAAAATCGCGAGGATAGCCGATTTTATATCCTTAACGTCGGCAGCACGCTGCTGGGTAACGTCGTCGTCGACCGCCGAGAACATTTCGATGAACATATTACACATCTGCTCCAGCGCGGCCTCGGCACATTGACCGCCTTCGATAAGTTTTTCGATTTCGCCGCCCATAAACGGATCCTTGATCATCTGGATATGGCCCTCTAAGATTTCGGCTTCCTTATCGCCCGCGGACTTTCTTAACGCGTCCGCCTGCTCGGTAGTTTCCTCGCAGAATTTATCGACAGCTCCGCGGTAACGCTCTAATTCCGCCGCGGTATCGGTAACAGTTTTCGGAGTATATTCAAGGGAATGTTCCTCAACTATCATAACTTTTCCGATTCCGATACCCTCGGAAGCAGCTATACCTTTTAACATTTTTTTCACCTCTCTTATTGCCTTCTCCCGAAGGAGAAGGCAATTAATTGCGCATTACGAATTGATATTACTCGCCGAATCCGCTCTCTACCATTTTAACGGCTTCGTCTAAAGCAGCCTGCTCGTCAGCGCCGTCGGCTACAATTTCGATTTCGTTACCGCATTTAATGCAAGCCGCGATAATATTCATAAGGCTCTTAGCGTTTACATCCTTGCCGTTATGCTTAATTACTACGTCACAGCCGTATTTTCCCATAGCTGTATAGCGAATGTTGACGCGGGGCGCATATGGAAACCCTGAGCGTTTACGATTGTAAGTTTTTTAGATACCATAGTTTTTTACCACCTTTTACTTATTATTGTCTAAACTTTACGCTCTTTTCTTCATTAAGATAGCGAGCATAATCATTCCGAGTACAGCACCGACTAACAGAGCTAAGAAGTACATTAAAGCGTTGCCGATTGTAGGAAGTACGAAGATACCGCCGTGAGGAGCCCTTAAAGTACAGTTGAATAATGCCGATAAAGCACCTGCCGCGGCTGAGCCTACGATACAGCTCGGGATAACCTGAAGCGGATGTCCCGCCGCGTAAGGAATAGCTCCTTCTGTGATAAACGAAAGTCCCATAATATAGTTAACAGGACCGCTCTTTCTTTCTTCTTCAGACCACTTATTCCTAAAGAATGTTGTCGAGAGAGCGATTGCGATAGGAGGTACCATACCGCCAATCATAACCGCCGCCATAATCATCTGGCTTGCGGGATCGTTAGGTGAGTCGCCTTGTTGAACGGGCCGCCCATATCGATCGCCATCATACCTGCGAGCAGAGCGCAGAGAGGAACAATCATAGCGGGGTTCTTGGACATAGCTGTAACGCCGTCAGTCATACCCTTATTGATAATACCCATAATCGGGTTAACGGCACACATCATAACTCCGACAATACCTAAACCCACGAGCGGGAAGATAAGAACAGGTTTAATACCTTCTAATGCTCTCGGTAATTTTTCACAAGCCTTCATAACCACTTTCATAAGCCAGCCTGCGATAAAACCAGCGAGTAACGCGCCTAAGAAGCCCGAAGGAACGCCGTTAGCGCCGCTGGGATCAGCAAAAGTTGAACCCGCAGCCGCGAGTGAGCCGCCTACAAAACCTACAAGCAATCCCGGACGATCGGCAATAGACATCGCGATGAAGCCCGCGAGAATCGGGAGCATAAAGTTGAACGCAATACCGCCGATGGACTTGAACCAAGCAGCTACGGGTGTAGCCGAACCGAAGTTGCCATCCTGAGGAGCGCCGCATGCCGCGTCAATAAGGAACGCGATAGCGATAAAGATACCGCCTGCTACAACGAACGGAAGCATATGGGATACGCCGTTCATTAGGTGTTTATAAAGTTTACGTCCTGCGCTTTCATTTCCGGCATCCTCGGATGCGGAAGCAGCCTTATCGGAGTGGAAAACAGGAGCCTCTCCGTTAACAATCTTTTTAATAAGCTCCTCGGGTTTATGGATACCGTCGGCAACCTTTGTTGAAAATACAGGCTTGCCGTTGAAGCGGGCTGTGTCAACGCTCTTATCCGCCGCGATAATAATACCGTCGCATTCAGCGATTTCCTTAGCGGTAAGAACATTCTTAGCTCCGCCCGAGCCGTTAGTTTCAACCTTAATAGTAATTCCCATTTCCTCGCCCGCTTTAGCTAAAGCCTCGGCAGCCATATAAGTATGGGCGATACCTGTCGGACAGGCGGTTACGGCTAATACGCGATAACCTTCCTGCGCAGCTGCGGGTGCAGCAGCTTCCTCAGGGAATTTCTCGGTTTCCTTAGCATCTATAATGTTAAGGAACTCATCCGCTGTTTTTGCCGCTTTAAGCTGAGCAGTAAAATCGGGATCCATAAGCATCTGCATCATTCTCGCGAGAACCTCGAGATGTACGTCGCCATCCAAGGTAGCCGCAATCATAAAGATCAGCTTACAGTCAGCGCCGTCGGGAGCGTCATAGTTAACGCCGTCGGGAACCGTTACGGCAGTGAGAGCGGGAGCTTTAACGGCTTCGCTCTTAGCGTGAGGAATAGCAACTTCCATACCGATAGCGGTAGTTCCCATTTCTTCGCGCTTTAAGATACCCTCTTTGTATGCGGCAGCATCCTTTAGATTACCGCATTTCTCGTGCAGGGCAACGAGCTTGTCAATAACATCGCCCTTATCCTTAGCGGATATTCCGAGGGAGATGCCTTGCTTTTTCAGCAAATCAGTTATACGCATATTCAGCCTCCTTGATTAAAATTTTTTTAATAATTCATTTATTTTTTCTTTTGTGGCTAGTCCCGGCAAAAACGCTGTCGCGTTACCGCAGGCACTGCCCAGTTTCAGTGCGTAGGGGTAGCTTTTTTCTTTCTCATAACCCGCAACGAATCCCGCTACCATTGAATCGCCCGAGCCTACGGTATTAATAACCTTTTCCTTCAATACGCCCATCTTATGTTTTTCTCCGTTCTCGTCGATAAGCATAGCGCCTTCTCCGCCGAGAGAAATAAGCACATTCTGAGCGCCCATTTCCTGGAGCTTTTTAGCGTATTTTTCGGTATCCTCTTCGGTATTAACCTCCACGTCGAAAATCTCGGAGATTTCCTGACGGTTCGGCTTAATAAGGAACGGCTTATATTTTAATGAATTTACAAGCAGCTTTTTAGTAGCGTCTACAACGATCCTGACATCCTT
>CAJOHT010000159.1 GCA_905234305.1 uncultured Ruminococcus sp.
GTTATCGAGGGCAAGAACTCAATAACCATGACCGAGTGTGATTTCACAGTCAGCGGCGGTAACAATGGAGTTATGCTTTATCAAAGTATGTCGGGCGACGCGGGACAGGGTAAAGGCACCTTTACCGCGAAGGACTCGACGCTTTCAATCGATAAGAATTCCGATTATTATAAATCGGCTCCGATGTTCTTTATTACAAATACCGACGCTGAAATCAATCTTACGAACACAAAGCTGAATTTCGGAAGCGGTACGTTGATTGACGCGAAGGGTACGAGCGAATGGGGCAACAGCGGCTCCAACGGCGGAAACGTTACCCTTAACGCCGATAAACAGACTCTCGCGGGCGATATAAAGGCGGACAGTATTTCGAGCGTTACCGTTAACCTTAAAAACTCAACCTATAAGGGTACGATTAACGGCGGTAAAACAGCTAAGAGCGTTACGCTTAAGCTCGATAAGAGTTCAAAAATCACCTTAACGGGAGATACCTATGTAACATCCCTTGAAAACGCCGATAAAACAAACAGCAATATTAACCTTAACGGATATAAATTATATGTTAACGGTAAGGCAATCTAAATATAATGCGCAATAAGGGGCTTGCTCGTTTGAGCAAGCCCCTTGATGTTGTTTTAATTAACAGTTATTAACCTAATTCAGCGAAATACTTGATTGTACGAACCATCTGGCTTGTGTAGCTGTTCTCGTTATCATACCAGGAAACTACCTGTACCTCATAGAGGTCGTCGCCGATAGGAGCTACCATTGTCTGAGTAGCGTCAAAGAGTGAGCCGTATGTCATACCGATAATGTCGCTCGATACGATCGGATCCTCGTTGTAGCCGTAGCTTGCGCTTGCAGCAGCCTTCATAGCGGCGTTGATGCCTTCTACAGTTACGTCCTTGCCCTTAACAACAGCTGTAAGAATTGTTGTTGAACCTGTGGGAACAGGAACACGCTGAGCGGAGCCGATGAGCTTGCCGTTTAACTCAGGAATAACAAGACCGATAGCCTTAGCAGCGCCTGTTGAGTTAGGAACGATGTTAGCAGCGCCCGCTCTTGCTCTTCTCATATCGCCCTTTCTGTGAGGACCGTCGAGAATCATCTGGTCGCCTGTGTAAGCGTGGATTGTACTCATAATACCGCTCTGGATTGGAGCATACTTGTTAAGAGTATCAGCCATGTGAGCGAGGCAGTTAGTTGTACAGGAAGCAGCGGAGATAATCTTATCCTCAGGAGTAAGAACATCCTCGTTTACCGAGAAAACAACTGTGGGGAGGTCGTTGCCTGCGGGAGCAGAAATAACAACCTTCTTAGCACCTGCGTCAATATGAGCCTGTGACTTTGCCTTTGAGCAATAGAAACCTGTACACTCTAATACAACGTCTACGCCGATTTCGCCCCAAGGAAGCTTGGAAGCGTCAGCCTCAGCGTAAATTGTAAGAGTTTTGCCGTCTACTGTGATTGTGTTAGCTTCGTCGTCAGCCTCTACAGTGTGGAGACCTTCGCCGATTACGCCGCAATAACCCTTCTGAGCTGTGTCATATTTAAGAAGGTTAGCGAGCATTGAGGGCTTAGTAAGGTCGTTGATAGCAACAACATCATAACCCTCGGCGCCAAACATCTGTCTGAACGCGAGACGACCGATACGGCCGAAACCATTAATAGCAACTTTTACTGACATAATAATTCCTCCAGTCAATTTTTTAGTCATAACTATTATATTGCATTTTTGTTACAATTGCAAGTGTTTAAAAAAATTATTTGGGAAATTTTTACTAAAATGCCAAAACTTTTTTCTGTTGTGATAAAAACCTGACAAAAATAATTCCTTTTTATAATTAAATTCTTGACATTATTACGATTTTAAGTTATAGTATATGTGTATGTACGCTTACATACGGAAGTTTATACTTCATAATTTCTTAATCAGACTCGAAAGAGCCGTTATACATAGATATTTTGTAATTTGCAAATTATCTTAATCACATTTTTTGTGTTAAATCATATTACAATTTAATATCTCTACTAACGGCACCCGAGCTTGGTTTTTAAGTTAGACGAAAAGTTAGAAAGACTAAATCAAGGAGGTGTCAAAATGCCGATATTAGTTGCAGTAATAAGTATTGCAGCCGCGGCGGTTATTTGCGGAGTTATAGGCGTTATAATCGGAATCGCTTACCGTAAAAACGTGGCGGAAAAGCAAATCGGCAGTGCTGAACAAGAGGCTAATAAGATAGTTTCCGAGGCGATGAAAACCGCTGAAGCTAAGAAAAAAGAAGCCATTCTTGAGGGTAAGGACGAGGTTCACCGTTTCCGTAACGAAAGCGAAAAGGAACTTGCCGACCGAAGAAGAGAAGTACAGCGTCAGGAAAGACGTATTCAGCAAAAAGAAGAAAACCTTGACCGAAAGATGAATAATCTTGAGAAAAAGGAAGAAAAAGTTAGTAAGAAACTCAAGGAAGCCGAGGCTAAGGTCGCGGAAGTCGAACAGGTTAAAAAGAGCCAGTTCGAAATGCTCGAGAGAATTTCGGGCTATACCGCCGAGCAGGCTAAAAATTACCTGCTCGAACAGCTTGATCAGGAGCTTGCCCACGAAAAAAGCGTTAAGATCCTTGAGTACGAGGAGCAGCTTAAGGACGACAGCGAAAAGCTCGCCC
>CAJOHT010000160.1:0-2646 GCA_905234305.1 uncultured Ruminococcus sp.
TGTTACGTCACATCCCGCAGTAATCGCTACAAGTCCTGCTAATGATGCGTTGAGGCACATACTTACGTCGGGATGACCATATTTAATCCAGGTAAATACCATACATACTACGGTCGCGATAGCGGGGGAAACAGTAGTTGTTAAAAATATTGAACCTAACTGTTCAACCGAGGTAGCCGCGGCGCCGTTAAAGCCGTACCAGCCGAGCCATAGGATAAATACGCCTAAAGCACCTAAAGCGATATTGTGACCGGGGAAAGCGCCGACTTTTATATTACCGTTCTCGTCTTTTCTGAACTTACCTATACGCGCTCCTAAGATTTTCGCTCCGATTAAAGCGGAGATACCGCCTACCATATGGATAGCGCAGGAGCCCGCGAAATCGTGGAAGCCGATTTGGCTTAGCCAGCCTCCGCCCCAGATCCAATGCGCCTCAATCGGGTAGATAACCGCCGAGATTACGCCCGAGTAAACGCAATAGGATAAGAACTTAGTACGCTCCGCCATAGCGCCCGAAACAATAGTCGCAGTAGTGGCGCAGAATACGAGGTTGAATACAAAGCCCGAGAAATTGAAATTCTGATAAGCGGTAAATAAATCAAATCCTGGTTTTCCAATAAGACCGAATAAATCCTCACCCATAAGAAGTCCGAAACCGATAAGGATAAACGTAACCGTACCGATACAGAAATCCATAAGGTTTTTCATTATAATATTACCTGTGTTCTTAGCTCTGGTGAAGCCCGCTTCTACCATCGCGAAGCCTGCCTGCATCCAGAACACAAGCGCGGCTCCGATTAAGAACCATACGGCAAAAAGCTGTTCGGAGGTTGCCTTTGTGACAAGCTCCTTTAGTGCTTCATTCATAAAAATCACTCCATAAAACTAATTGATAATGGAGAATAGAGAATTGAGAATTTAGGTCGTGAAGATAGCTTGATGTTGAAATAAATATTTGTGCCCGACAGAATCTTATATATCGCTTCGCGATATCGAAATACTAATCCGGTCGGGAAACGGACGTATCTCACAGAATTATCTATCTTCTCGTCATCCATTTTCAATTCTCAATTTTCAATTCTCACTTTTAAACGCGATGCGTTGACTAAACGCTGAACAATAAATCTGTATATGAGGGGTACGGCCAGAATTTCTGAGATGTTTCCATTTCCATCCTGTCGCCGACCTCGCGCAGCTCGTTCATCTTCGGGATAACGTTCTTCTGATAGTAGTTAGCTTCCTCCTGAGGGTCGGTGAGTGAGGACGCTGTGCATACCTCATCCCTTAACTCGTCTGTAAGAGCAATGAATTTATCGAGTTTTTCGGAAAGGCTGCTGATAAGCTTTTCTTCCGATTTAGTTGAGATTTGCTTTGATACAGCTTTCATGGCTACCGCGGTATCAGCAAGCTCGTGGATAAACGCCGATACTGCCGGGATGATGTCTCTGTGAGCCATCTGCTGCATAGTTAAGCCTTCGATGTTGATCTGCTTTGAGTACATATCGAGTTCAATCGCGTGACGCGCTCTGAGCTCATCCTCGGAGTAGATATTGTTCTTTGTAAATAAATCAATATTCTTTTGGTCGAGGAATTTTTCAAATGCTTCGGGCAGGGTTTTCATATTCAGAAGTCCTCTGCGCTCAGCTTCCTTAACCCATTCGTTAGAGTAGTTATCGCCGTTAAAGATAATTCTGCTGTGTTCGGTGAATACTTGTTTAATCAGCGTTCTCGCGACAGTTTCAACGTCAACGCTGTTTTTGAGAGCTTCGTAGAACTGGCTGAGTTCTTCGGCTACCATAGTGTTGAGCATATAGTTCGGACATCCGATGTTGAGTGATGAACCGAGCGCTCTGAACTCAAACTTATTACCTGTAAACGCGAAAGGCGATGTACGGTTACGGTCTGAATTGTCCTTCTTAAAGTCAGCTAATACGCCCACGCCTGTTTGCATACGAGCTGCCTTATGACTGTGATAATCCTCGCCGTTGATGATTGAATGTACAAGAGCGTCGAGGTCGTCGCCGAGATACATCGAGATAATAGCAGGAGGAGCCTCGTTAGCGCCGAGTCGATGGTCGTTGCCCGCGGAAGCGACTGTAATTCTTAATAAATCCTGATATTCGTCTACAGCCTTAACAATAGCCGCGAGGAAAATCAAGAACTGAGTATTTTCCTCGGGATGTTTACCCGGATCGAGCAGGTTCTCACCCTTGTTTGTAGAGATTGACCAGTTATTGTGCTTACCTGAGCCGTTAACTCCCTTAAAGGGCTTTTCGTGAAGCAGACATACCATATTATGCTTCTCGGCGACCTTCTGCATAATCTCCATTGTAAGCTCGTTGTGGTCGGTAGCAATATTAGAGGTCGTAAATACGGGAGCAAGCTCGTGCTG
The DNA here is from genome assembly GCA_905234305.1 of uncultured Ruminococcus sp. GTDB lineage: Bacteria > Bacillota > Clostridia > Oscillospirales > Acutalibacteraceae > Ruminococcoides. The sequence continues at coordinate 2,393 of CAJOHT010000160.1, forward strand.
AGAAGGAGCAACCTCGTTGTGCTTTGTTTTAGCGAAAATTCCGAGCTTCCATAATTCCTCGTCCAAATCACGCATATAAGCTGCGACTCTTGTATTAATAGCGCCGAAGTAATGGTCCTCTAATTCCTGTCCCTTCGGAGCCTTTGCGCCGAAGAGCGTTCTTCCTGTCATTTTTAAGTCAACGCGCTTGTTGAACAGTTCCTTATCTATTAAAAAGTATTCCTGCTCGGGGCCTACGGTTGTAGCGACTCTGG
>CAJOHT010000160.1:2719-3186 GCA_905234305.1 uncultured Ruminococcus sp.
TCTTTTTATCGAGAAGCTCGCCTGTGTAAGAACAAAACGCTGTAGGAATATAGAGCGTTCCGTCACGTACAAACGCGGGTGAAGTCGGATCCCAGGTTGTGTATCCTCTTGCTTCGAATGTAGCTCTGATTCCGCCCGAGGGGAATGATGAAGCGTCGGGTTCGCCTTTAATTAATTCTTTGCCCGAGAATTCCATAATAATACTGTCGCCCTTAGGGGAGATAAAGCTGTCGTGTTTTTCCGCGGTAACGCCTGTCATCGGCTGGAACCAATGAGTATAATGGGTGCATCCCATTTCAATTGCCCATTCCTTCATAGCGTGAGCTACTACGTTAGCGATTGTGATATCGAGAGCCTCACCGTTCTCAATAGTTTTCCTGAGCGCCTTATAAATAGGCTTAGGAAGTCTTTCCTGCATTTTCGCGTCGTTAAACACGTTCATTCCGAAATAATCAGATACTTTTTTC
>CAJOHT010000161.1 GCA_905234305.1 uncultured Ruminococcus sp.
ATGTTGAATACTATGAAGATTGTGCAAATCAAAATTTAAGCTACAAAAATAAAAAATATGTAAGCATTGCCGTAGGAGAATCTTGGTATGCAGGTGGCGTAAGCAATATTACAGAATACGGATACACCTATAGTCTTAAAACAGGCAAGCAAATTAAGAACATAAAGAAATTTACAAAACAAAAGGACTAAAAATTTAATCAGCACTCAAACATTACCTCTGTCCGTTAGTAATTATGTACAACAGACAGGGGTTTATTTTAGCACTATTATCAATATAAATCGGGTATTAGTTATGCTATAATCAGCGTATAAACACTTAGGAGTTGATATCTATGGCAAAACGTATAATATCCGTCACATTAGCGCTGATTATGATATTCGGTATCTTTATCGTACCGACCGCAAACGCCGCTGACCCGAAAATATTAGGGACAAGAACCGTACAGCTCGGCCACACAGCTACGGTCAGCTTAACCGACCCCGACACGGGCGCTAAACTCGATTTAATCTGGGAATCAAGCGACCCGAGTATCGCTACCGTCACCTCGGACGGCAAGGTAACGCCTCATAAAGTCGGGACCTGCGTTATGACGACGCTCTGGAACGGTAAATGGTACGGCGTACAAGTAAATGTCGTAAGCGGTTCTTCCTCATCTGGCACGTCCTCGGGTACAAGCTCAGGAAAACCCTCTGCGTTTCAAAAGCTAAAAAACCACCTAATAAAAAACGGAACTAAAGAAGAAATCCACAGCTACATAAAATGGACAACTAAAGCCTATAAATACTGGATAAGCTATAATTCTAACACCAAGTACATTGAATACACAGGAGTTGTCCGCTTAGATTCAAGTACCGACAGCAGCTGTTTCAGCGTTTTTCAGTATGAAGAAAAAAACAAAGTAAACATAACGTTTCAATATAATAAAAACGGCAAGCGCATTAACCTATGCAATTACGCGGCAGATTACAAAAAAAGCGCCTTTAATATTAAAAACAAAATAAAACTAAAATATAAGAGCGGTAAAAAATACAGCAACGCTAACTCTCTCGCCAATAAATACCGCAAGAAATTCTATCCCGCATGGAATAAATGGCTTAAAAGCAAGGTCAGCGTAACTCTTAAATTGCTGGGACTTATGAAAGCGAAAAAGACTAAGAAAATCGCTCTCAGTAAAAAATCCGCAACGCTTAAAAAGGGTAAGACCTTAAAGCTCAAGCTCAAAAACGCTAAAGCCTCTAAGGTAAAATGGACTTCCTCGAATAAAAAAGTCGCAGCGGTAAGCAAAAAGGGCGTAGTTAAAGCTAAGAAAAAGGGCAAGGCGACTATAACCGCCAAGTACAAGGGCAAGAAATACACCTGCAAAATCACCGTTAAAAAGGGCGGTATGACCGCGGCTCAGGCAATCAATAAGCTAATAAACTACCTAAAAAAATCCGACCCTCATACTCCCGTGGCAAACGGAGATTACTGGGCTGTAAACTGGACAAAAAACGATTTCAAGTATTCCTTGATGTATGATAACGACAAAAGCGATTTTATGTTTATCGGGAACTACAAAGGCTCGCTAATTATTGAACTGCATTTCAGCGTAAAAAACGATTACACTTGTTACTACACTAAATTGACTGACGGATCTGTAGAATGCAAAATGTCGCTTAATCAGGCTAAAAAGAGCTTAAAACTTGATAGTATTCCTGACTTTAAACAGATATCGTGTTTAACGGCTTACAATACGGCTAATCTGAACGCTAAAGCCACGCTTGAGTGGATGTTCCCCGAATTCAACCAATATATCAGCAAAAAAGCGGGCGTAACTATGAAGAACTTAGGCTTTAAAAAGTGGAAATAATATGAGCAGTATTAAAAAATGCGCCGACGGTAAATACCGCTGGCGCTATGAAATGAGCCTGTTTAAAAATCCTACGGTTTTTATACTTGTTTATAAAATACTCTTTTTCATCTTCCTGGGAATATTCCTGTTTTCTGCCGTAATCGATTACGTTACGAATCACTCAACATATTATATATGTCAACAACCTGTGCTGCGACGTTGGAACCTTCGAAACGTCGTATGTAGTCACGGCTCTTGGCTATGCGTTCCTCACGGCCTTCGGCTCCTTTTAGCGATTGGCGTATGGCAACGGCCATACCTTCTGCATCGTCAGGATTGACATAAAGCGAATGAGGACCTCCAGCTTCTTCCAGACATGAGCCAGTGGCAGCCACAACAGGCAGACCCATGGCGATGGCTTCAATAATAGGAATGCCAAAACCCTCGTAACGCGAAGGATATACGAAGACCTCTGCACCAGCATAGAGCGATGGCAACTCGTCGTCGGTAACGTCATGTCGCATAACCACACGATCTGACACGCCATTTCGTTCTGCCCATTGACGTACCATGTCAGCATACTTCGTCCTGCGCCCAACGATGACGAGTGATAGTGACTCAGGAAGAAAACGGAGCGCCTTGACTGCCAGAAGAATGTTCTTGCGTTCTTCTATCGTGCCAACGCTGAGCATGTACCTCCTTCTCTCTCCTCTCTCCTCTACGAGGTTCCTCTCTCCTCTCTCCTCGAACCTTGGTGAGAA
>CAJOHT010000162.1 GCA_905234305.1 uncultured Ruminococcus sp.
AAAAGCGAACAGTCGTCGTTAATCTCAATTCCTGCCCGTGAGGATAGGACATCATAAAACAATCTTTTGGGGATAGCCACTGACACGCTTGCCTCGCCTTTTCCGAGGTTCAAATCGGTAAGACGGGTATATTCTATATTATCGCAGGAAGCTATTTCATTTAAAGCATCCTGTATCTGTCTTATCTTAACAATTTTAGAAGCTGAGGATTTAATGCATTCAAATACTTCGGCTTTTGCTTCATTATCGCTCGGTAACGTGACAAACCATTTAGGAATATCAACGTCGATTTCACGAATCGGAAATTCAAAAAGGAGCTGGGCAAGTATTCTTTTTATCTCGTTCTCGTCAAGCGTCATACAATTAACGGGAATTACGGGCACCTCATACTTAACAGAAAGCTCCTTAGCTAAATCGGAAGCCTCTCCCGACAAAGGGTCAACGCAGTTAAGCAGCACTATAAAAGGTTTATCGATAGCTTTAAGCTCATCAATAACGCGTTTTTCCGAAGACGCGTATTCCGCTCGCGGAAGGTCGGTTATCGAGCCGTCGGTAGTAATAACAAGACCGATAGTGCTATGGTCGGTAATAACCTTTTTGGTACCGAGTTCAGCCGCCTGTTCAAATGGGATTTCCTCCTCATACCACGGCGTTTTTACCATTCGCGGAGCGTCCTCCTCAGCGTATCCGAGTGCGCTGTCAACAATATACCCTACGCAATCAACCATTCTTACGTTAAGATTTGCTTTATCGGAAAGTGTTATCGAAACGCTCTCCTCGGGAATAAACTTAGGCTCGGTAGTCATTATAGTTCTTCCGCCTGAGGACTGGGGAAGCTCGTCGACTGTTCTTGTATAAACTCCCTCATCATTTATATTAGGCAAAACTACCGTATCCATAAAACGTTTTATAAAGGTGCTTTTACCCGTACGTACAGGTCCTACAACTCCTATGTATACATCCCCGTTGGTACGGCGGGATATATCCTTATATACTGATCTTTCTTCCATTTTCTCTCCTTCTAAACAATAGGGATCAGAAGCATACGCGCTTCCGTCAACACATCGTTTTCTACCGAGTTTTCGGCGCTTATAAGTGATTTTCTTGTGTTAAAATTTTTCGCGATATCCCAGAGCTTTTCACCCTCATCCGCAAAATACAACACTAAAGCGCTTTGACGTTTTGTTAGTTTTTCATCTTCGTTAGCTGAAACCGCACATACCGCTGTATAATTATCGCTATTTGCGACGGTAGCATTGTATTTTATTTCCGCTCGCAATTCAATAACATTATTATCGGCAATCCGATAGCTCACGCTTATAAGCGAGATATCGGCATTGCTTACAGAATTCAAATCCTCAACTTCAATTTCCTTAACAGACTCAATCGATCTATCGACACAGAATGGTTCCCTGCTTTCGTTTAAGGCAAGTATACAGACGTTTAATTTAGAATTAAGAGTAAGTTTTCCGTCAGAAACAGCGTAACTAAGTAACGAAGCATCCAGATTGAAATCGATTATCTCGCCGATAGCGCAGTCAGAAACCGAAACAGAGTCCTTTAACATAAAGCTGTCACTTATTACTGTTGTATCTGAAATGACATTAAATCTTGTTTTTTCAAGCTCTACGGGAAACTCCGTACTGTATGCGTCAAGAACAATCTCTGTTTCTTCGGAAGAATATCCCTCGGCATACGCGGAAAGCCTGCAATCTACGTTAACGACAGGGTTTTCGGATAGTATATCATTTTTAAGCCTGATATCATATGATAGCAGCGACAGGTTAAGAGAAACTGTAGTATCGCTGTCAAAATCCGCACAGTCAAGTGTTTTTGAAAAAGGAATAGAATAATCCGCCTGCTGTACTCCCGAATCGGCTGAGCTTAAATAGAGCATCCTGATTTTAAGCTCACCGTTAAACATCACTTTCTCGGGTATAACCTTATAGTCGGTTATATTAGCGAGGACATCGCTGTCAAGAACTATCTCTATCGGCGGTTTGTTGACAATCTGAATCTCGTCGCCCGCCGAAAACTGTTCCTGACACAACGTTTTAAGATTTGACACTTTAATTGTTTTTGTGTTAAATTCAAGCCCGCTCTCGTTATCAGGAGAAAAAAGCCTGAGTTCTCCGCGCTTTTTAACTTTAGCGTATAGAGAAAACGCTCCGTGAACCGTAAGCCTGCGCTGCGATAACGGACGGCAGTTAAGATACTCGCATTTAGTACACGTTTCAATCACGGGATTATCGGGTACTTCCTTAAGCGAAAAAGATGAATTAAACGGAACGGACTGCTCGCAGGCTCGGATATTATTTTTTGAGTCGGTATAAAGGATATTGACTACCGTAGTTCCGTCAACCTGAAGTTGTCCCCCGCTTAAATTCCTGTTATAGATTTTAGGAATTATTCTGCACCTTAATATCTTTTCGATATCAGGGCAGTAATCAGGTAATGTAAAATCAATATCGACAGGCTGTTCCGATACAGTATCCAATACCGAGGCGAGAATTCCGATATCGGTCTTTTTTAAATTGAATTCCATATTTTTTCTCTCCTTTACGTTGCTG
>CAJOHT010000163.1 GCA_905234305.1 uncultured Ruminococcus sp.
GACCGCGGCTATAGGCGCGAATATGATAATCGGCGGATTTTCGAGAGTTCCCGTGAAAAAGCTGAAAACGAATAAAGGTAAAATAACCTTTTTTGAAAGCCGCGGCGAAGTAATCAAAGCGCTCAAGAGCATAAAATCTTCCGAAAGCACAGAGGATTTAGCGGCAGGCGGAGCAGTAATATCTAAAAAAAGCTATGATATAGGAGTCAATTACTCTGCGAGCGGTTCAACGTCATACCAAAGCTCAGCTTATTCCCAAACCTACAAGCAGGTCGAAGGGGTTGACGAGGCGGATATAGTAAAGACCGACGGCAAGTATATTTATCTTGTAGACGATACGTTATCCAAGAAGTTTTCAAGACAAAGGGTGTTTATATATAACACGGTCCCAGCTACAAAATATAATGAAAGTAAAAGCCGTCCCGAGCCTGAGCTTGAGGCGGAGGTTAAAATTGACCGCGATAAAAAGAAATATGCCGATATTCAAGTAAGGGATATATTTATATACGAGGATTACCTTATCGCTAACATTTCATTGTACGATAAGAAATATAAAAGCAGCACAGCATCGTATGTTTACGATATATCTGATATGAAGAATATCAAAAAAACGGCGGACTTTGTCCAGAGCGGAGACTATATAAGCTCGAGAATAGTAGGAGATAAGCTCTATATCGTTTCAAACGACGAGAGGTATTCGAATACGCTTCCTAAAGCGGGAAAAGAAAGCACTCCAGATGAATTGCCCGCGAAGTATATCTGCTGTCCCGAAAAGCCGACGTCCAAAACGTTTCTTGTTGTAAGCTCAATGGATTTAGCTGCTAAAAAACACGAGACTGTTACAAAGGCGGTACTCGGCGCGGCTGATACGATTTACTGCAGCGGCGATACGCTTTACGCGGTAGCCGAGCGGTATGAAAATATGGAAAGGTTTTACGGTGTGATAACTGATTCGGAGTTCCCGAGGAGATTGCCGACAACAAGCCAGCTTATCAAGTTTGACTTAAAGAACGGGATCAAACCCGTAGCTTCCGTTAAGCTGAAAGGCAGTGTCAAGGATAATTACTCGCTCGATGAAAAGGACGGTTATCTGCGCGTAGCCGCGAATTACGAGGGTAAAACCGCGATAGAAAATAAGATGTATGTTTTTGACAATAAGATGAATCTCGTAGGCGAAACCAAACCGTTCGGCAAGGACGAGCATATTCAGGCGGTAAAATATGTCGGCAGTACAGCGTATGTGATTACCTATGAGGAAACCGACCCGCTGTTCGTGATCGATTTATCGGACGTAAAAGCGCCGAAAATCCTCGGAAGCGTTAAGATAAGCGGTTTTTCCACTATGCTTGTTCCGATAAACGATAACAGGCTTCTCGGGATCGGATACAGCAAGAGCGATTACGTTAAGCTCGTGCTTTTTGACGTAAGTAATCCGACTGAGCCGAAGGTTCTTGATAAACACGTGGTGAAATATACCTACTCGGATGTTCAGGATGAACCTAAGGCGTTCGTTTATAATCCCGAGCGGGATTGCTATACTATCCCTGTCTGCGATTATGAAGCGTTTTCGGGTTCGTATACCTTTAATATCAAGAACGATAAAATCAACGAGCTTGATTTTTATACTCCCGAGGGTATGGAATATTGCTCGCGCTGCGTTTATATCGGCGATAATCTCTATCTTGTTGACTGCGAAAAGCCGATGATAGCGGTGAGGGAGTATAAGAATTAAGAGTAAAAAATTAAGAGGTAAGAATTTCGATCGGGCAGAAAGGTTTTCTGCCCGACCATTGCTATTCTTTACCCTTATTCATTTGCTTAAAAATTTAAATATAATTCCCTATTTTAAACATAAAGTAACTACGGTATGTTAAAATAAAATGTAATTTTATGGTCTTTAAAATGGGAGGAATTTTTAATGGCTGATGTAATCAGACTTTTTGTTGAAAAACGCGGAGCGATGAATGTCGTTGCCGAACAGACAAAGTGGGATTTACGCCACAATCTCGGTATCAGGGCTATCGAGGAACTTAGATTTTTAAACCGCTACGATATCGAGGGTATGACTCGTGAGGAGTTCGATAAGGCGAAGAATATCGTTCTTTCCGAGCCTAACCAGGATATTATTTACGAGGAAGAGCTTCCCGTAGACGAGGGCTTCCGTGTATTCGCTATGGAATATCTTCCCGGTCAGTACGACCAGCGTGCCGACTCCGCGGAGCAGTGCGTCCAGCTTCTTACTCAGGGCGAGCGCTGTAAGATTTTAACAGCCCGTGTCGTATGCGTTAAGGGCGATATTACGGACGAAGACTTCGTTAAAATCCAAAACTATATGATTAACCCTGTAGAGAGCCGACTCGCTTCTCTCGAAAAACCCGAGTCGCTCGAAATGCCACTTGAAACTCCTGAGAATGTTAAGCGTATCGAGGGTTTTATAAGCTGGAACGACGATGAGATGAAGGAATTTTTCGATTCGATGGGCTTCGCTATGACGCTTGACGATTTAAAATTTACCCGCGATTATTTCCGCGATACCGA
>CAJOHT010000164.1 GCA_905234305.1 uncultured Ruminococcus sp.
TTTACCAGTAATCGTAATCAAATCAAAGCTGATATCAGAAGCTCCGTACTTTTTTATAAGATACTCCAACTCGAGTGAAATTGAACGTTCCTCTACATCGGGTTTAATAAAGTTCAAAACCTCAAGGTATGCTTTCTCAGTAATCTTTTGAGCTTTTTCTATAAAAGTTATTTCCTCAGGGCTTTTTATTATTCTTAAGTTAGAAATTGCTTTACTTAACGTATCATCAGAAACAAGCGAAATACCGCTGCTGTTAAACTTTTTAATATAACTGTTGTACCTGCTTACGCTGATATTCTGCGCTTCAAGATATAAAGATTTAACCGAATGCTTTTTACATAGTTCAGAAACATCGTCTGTAAAGTTTTTGCAATCAATTACTTCACAGGATTCACACTGTTTTTTAGCAACTTCGATATATCTGAAATCAACTAAAAGATATGATTTATCCGAAGTAATGAGAATCTTTCCCTCGCAGTTAAAAACTCCGCTGAAATAATAAACATTTTTTTCATCGGTAATCAGCAAAGCCTCGTCGCGGTTATTAATTACTTTTTTTATACTGTTTATTCTATCGTCAAAAACAGCCATTAAATCATTTCCTTTAAAGCGTCGATAGCTAAAGTATAGCTGCGTTTACCGAATCCGGCGATTTGACCTTTACAAACCGCAGCAATTACCGACTTGTGCCTGAATTCTTCCCGAGCGTGGATATTGGACATATGAACTTCAACAAACGGAAAATTCACGCTCGCTATAGCATCTCTGAGCGCGTAGCTGTAGTGAGTAAGGGCTCCCGCGTTAATAATCGCTCCGTCATATTTATTAAAAGCTTCATGGATTTTATCGATAATATCGCCTTCGTGATTAGACTGATAAATATTGCATTCAAAATCTTTACTCTCAGCATAAGATATAATATCAGCATTTATACTCTCCGCAGTTTCACTGCCGTATATACCCTTCTCACGGATTCCAACCATATTTAAATTGGGACCTAAAATTACAAGTATTTTTTTCATAATAACTCCTTTTAAAGGAAAAAAAGCGGACAAAATGTCCGCTTAATTTTATCTGTATTTACGTTTACGAGCTGCTTCGGACTTCTTTTTACGCTTTACGGAAGGCTTCTCGTAAGCTTCTCTTTTACGAACTTCGGCAATTACGCCAGCTCTCGCGCACTGTTTTTTAAATCTTCTTAATGCGCTCTCAAGAGATTCATTTTCCTTAAGTCGTACTTCTGACATTCTATATCCCTCCCATCAAATGGGTTAATTGCAATCAATGCATATGTTATTATACTACAAGTAGACATAAAATGTCAATACTTATCGAAAAATTAGTTAAAAAATACTAAAAGAGAAGATTTACGGCTTTACTACGATATTAACGATTCTGCCTTTTACGTAAATTTCTTTAATGATATTCATACCGTCAATTGCCTTGGCAACGTTTTCATCGGCTTTTGCAAGCGTTAACACATTATCCTGATCAGCGTCGGGAGCAATATTGATCTTCGCTTTTATTCTGCCGTTAACCTGCACAGCTATTTCAATTGTTTCCTCAACACATTTTGACTCATCATACTCAGGCCAGCTCTGCTCGGCAACTATGCCGTCTCCGAGCTTACATACTTCCCAGATTTCCTCGGTAACATGAGGTGAGAACGGATTTAATAAAATAGCGAATACAGCAAGCTCTTTCTTTGAAATTGAACCGAAAGAGGTAACATCGTTTATAAGCGACATTAACGCGGCGATCGCGGTATTGAATTTTATATTCTCGATATCCTCCCCTACCTTTTTAATCGCCTTATTAAACGCGCTCTCAAGCTCAGGACGGATACTGTCGCCGTCTACAAGAATATTCTGTAAATTCCAGAAGCGTTCGATAAACCTGCGGCAGCCTCTTATGCTTGAAGGGTTCCACGGAGCGGCTTTTTCAAAGTCGCCGATAAACATCTCGTAAAGACGCATTGTATCAGCGCCGTACTCATTAACGATATCGTCAGGATTAACTACGTTGCCTCTTGATTTAGACATCTTCTCGCCGTTTTCGCCGAGAATCATTCCGTGGCTTGTACGCTTAGCGTAAGGCTCCTTAGTAGGAACCACACCTAAATCATAAAGGAATTTATGCCAAAAACGACTGTATAAAAGGTGAAGTGTAGTATGCTCCATTCCGCCGTTATACCAGTCAACAGGCGACCAATATTTAAGCGCTTCTTCGGAAGCTAAAGCCTCATTGTTATGGGGATCCATATATCTGAGGAAATACCACGAGGAACCTGCCCACTGAGGCATTGTATCGGTTTCTCTTACTGCTTTTCCTCCGCAACACGGACAAGGTTGAATTATTCGTCTAAAATTTATTATTCCACCAGAATAAAAATCTTGTTCACCCTTTTGCAAGGCCAGCGGCCTGTAAACGAAATCGCGGCGGCGCTCAACATGACCCAGTCGGCCATAAGCCACCAGCTGCGGATTCTAAAAACAAGCCGCCTGATAAAGTCCGAGCGGGACGGAAAGCTTT
>CAJOHT010000165.1 GCA_905234305.1 uncultured Ruminococcus sp.
TTTTCATAAAACTAAGATACTATTCCTCAGCCATTAAAAACCCAGTATCCATTAGGATGCTGGGCTTTTTATTTTTAAATTTAGAATAGGGATTCGAAACATATTAAGGAAAATGAAAAGTTAAAGTTTTCTCATATATAATACATCACCTTAAACAATTAATAAAATAAAAGAATTATTCTTTCATCAACCTAACATCCTTACCGAAAAAATCGAGACGATGAGCTTCGCCGATAATTCTCGAAACGAAGCGTTCGGTATACAGCTTCTCAAGCTCGGCTAAATCAAGATTGGTATTAATAATAATCGGTTTTCCCGAAAGCAGGCGTGAATTAAACAGATTATAAATCGCCTTTTTCGAGAACTGGTTAGTAAACTCGGTGCCGAGGTCGTCGATTATAAGCAGGTCGCAATTAAGAAGGGTATCCTCTGTGTTACCGTTGTCATCCTTAGAGCGTGAGAACTGCTCCTTTTCGAGCTTAGATACCAAAATCGGAGCGGATACGTAGATAACGCCATATCCCCTCTTTATAACCTCGTTAGCGATAGAAAGGCTTAGATGAGTTTTTCCGAGTCCTGTATAACCGTTCATAAAAACGCTTTCGGATTTAGGAGTAAAACTCTCGGCGTAGCTTCTGCAATAAGCAAAAATACTTTTCATCTGCTCGTACGGAGAGCGCGGATAACCGTTTTCAGTATTCTTGCTATAGTAATCGAGATTAAAATCCTCAAAGGTACATAGGCTTAGCGGCGAATTTTTATTAAGCTCGGCGCAGGCTTCCTCTACCATCGCTTTCTTAAGACAGGAACACATAATCGTCCTGTTATCCCGCTCAATATAACCCGTAGCATTCTTTACAGTAATAATCAGGCTCAGTATCCGACACAGAGTATCCCTTTGACTTCAAAAGCTCGGCGTATTCAGCCTGGAGTTTTAAACTCTCGTCCTTTAAGCTCTCAAGTTCTTTCCTAACGTCTCCGCCTCTTAGTACGGCGCGTCCCGCTCTTATCGCGCAGGATGCGATTTTATGCTCGTACTCCCCCGCTTCGGGGATTTCCGAAAAGATTTTATTCTTCCTGAACTCTGCGTCGCTTTCGGCACTCCGTTTTCTTTCTTTTATTTTATCTATCGCTTTCTTTTTTATTTCAAAGCTGTATCCCATAACTATACCTCTACTTGATTTTCATTAGCTCGTCCAAGTCATAGGACGATTTTCTTCTTTCGGGTGTTTTAGTTTCTTTTTTATCGAGCTTATCTATATCCTCGGGATTATAGATCCCCGCGTTATGCCAGCTTAGGAGGATTTTATTAATATACGGCATAGAAAGTTTTCCTGTACTATCAACATTTTTCTCGTACGCTATCCTAAGCATATCATCCGAAAAATGCCATTCGTTTATCCATCTGTCGGCGAATTCCATCTGTTTTGAGGTCGGCGAACCAGCGTTATTGACGCCGAATACGAAGTTGACTCTCGCCCAGTTTTCGCTCGAGCGTTTACTGTCGGCGATTTTCCTGTCGGCAGCTTCGATACTGTCAATTCCCTCGTCAGCCCATTTTACGCCTATTACCGATGCTTACGCAGTAATTCACGAGCATAACGATCACCTCGGCGGGAAGTCCGCAGGTATCGTACAGCATAACTATTACAGACGTAGCTCCGCTTGAGAGAGGTTTTGAAAGCGACGTCTCGACCTCAGTCAACAGCGCCCTTAAGTTATCGTCCTCGTTAATAATACGCGAGGCGGTTATGATATCGGGCTTTACGGGACGGGTAACAACCGTTTTCTTCTCGGGGATTTTATCAACTGTTTTCGACTGCACCGCTGTTTCAAAGGTTTCGGCAGCTTTTTTCGAAGGAGTAAGCTCTCCATCGTACTCGCACAGAACTTCCCTGTCAACCCAAAACCTAATACAATCAGGCACATCATCCTCGTGAATCCTTAACAAGTCGCTTATTTCTTTATATGTATAGCTTTTTTCGGAGTTTCTGAGCAGAAAAAGCAGAACCTTAAGCTGGTTAGGGCTTGCTATTTTAATATGCTCATCCACTACGCATGAGGGAACCGCGAATACGCTTCCCCAGTTTCCAAGTTTAATACGAACAGACATAATTACATCCTTTTTAGAATAGTATATTAAACAGTATAACATAAATCTTTCTTATTCGCTACAAAATTCCAAAAATATTTTCTTGACTTATATTATCGTAAAACTTATAATGTTAAAAAGATTTATTTGAAAGGAGATAACTATGGTTCATTCATATATTCCCCGCGGAGTATGCTCAAGAAAAATAACCGTCGATGTTGAGGACGGAATAATAAAAGATTGCAGATTTACGGGAGGCTGTAACGGCAATACTACGGGAGTAGCAGCTCTCGTTAAAGGTATGAAAGCCGAGGACGCGATTAATAAACTCAGAGGAATCGACTGCAACGGCAGAGGCACATCCTGTCCCGACCAGCTGGCGATTTGTCTTGAGGAAGCTATCAGAAAATGATACATTTTTATCCCGAGTATTTTAACAAATTCAAATGCATAGCTAACCGATGCCCCGACAGCTGCTGTCAGGGCTGGGACGTTGTTGTTGATGAAGAAAGCGAAAACTACTACAATACGGTTAAAGGCTCCTTCGGCGATAAAATAAGAAATGTCACCGTTACCGACGAGGACGGCGACAGGATTTTTACGCTCAAGAACCGCCGCTGTCCTTTTTGGAACAATGACGAGCTATGTGATATATATATAAATCTCGGAGACGAGCATTTATGCGAAACCTGTAAAAAATTCCCGCGTATCACAATGGAATTTGAGGGTTTTACAGAACACACGCTTTCGCTCGCCTGCCCTGAAGCGGCGAGTATAATACTCAGCGAGGATTTTATTATTCCTTTATCGAATTATAATTCAGACGATAACATATTAAACTTCCTTTTGTCCGCGAGAAAAGAAACCTTTACTATCTTCGCGGATAATACTAAGAGCTTTAAAGAACGCTTTAAGGACGCGGTTTTATTTAACCGAACGATACAGGACAAGCTATATTCTTCTAAAACCTCTGCCTTTTCAGAAAAGGATTTCAGCTTTATATTCGATATTCACGAAAGGCTCGAATACATAAATCCCGACTATTCCGAAGAAATAAAAAACGCCCGTGATTTTTCCTTATCAGAAAAATACGACGATGTATATACACGGCTCGCCGAGTATTATATATTCAGATATTACCTTAACGCGGTTGAAACAATGGATATACTTTCGGTATTAAAAAGGATTTTCTGCGCTTATATAATAACGGGAGCGTTAGCAGATAAACAAACTAAGTCCGATATCGTAAGAATAATCCAAACCTACTCAAAAGAGGTTGAGCATTCCTACGACAATAACGCGACGCTCGAATTCTTTTTTGATAACGACGAACACTTCGGAATCGATAATTTAATTTCTTTATTAGAATAAAACGCGGTACAAAAAGTGTACCGCGTTCTTTTATGCTTCAAGAGTTCCCGTACTGAGAGCCTTTAAATAAGCGTTTATAAATCCGTCCAAATCGCCGTCCATAACCTTTTCTACATTACCCGTCTCAAAGGATGTACGGTGATCCTTAACCATAGTGTAAGGCATAAATACATAAGAGCGTATCTGGCTTCCCCACGTTATTTCCTTCTGGACGCCTTTAATATCCTCGATTTTATCGAGATGCTCGCGCTCCTTAATCTCCATCAGCTTTGACATAAGCATTTTCATAGCTACGTCACGATTCTGATACTGACTTCTCTCGACCTGGCTGGCTACTACGATACCAGTCGGGATATGGGTCAAGCGTACGGCTGAGGAGGTCTTATTAACCTTCTGACCGCCCGCGCCGCTCGCGCGGTAAACATCCATCTTAATATCCTCGGGATTAATCTCGATATGAATATCGTCGTTGATTTCGGGCATAACTTCAAGGGAAGCGAAACTCGTATGGCGTCTGCCCTGGGAGTCAAACGGAGAAACTCTTACAAGGCGGTGAACTCCGGCCTCGCTCTTAAGATAACCGTAAGCGTACTAAAAGTACCGCGGATTTTAACCCCGCCTCATCACCATCTAGGTAATCAACAGTTTTAACCTTAAAGTTATGAGCCTCAGCCCAGCGGTTATACATTCTGAAAAGCATCTCAGCCCAGTCCTGAGCCTCGGTGCCGCCTGAACCCGCGTGGAAGGTAAGCACGGCGTTATTCTTATCATATTCGCCCGTAAGAAGCGTTTTGAGCTTTTGCTTTGCAAGCTCAGACTCAACCGCCTCGACCTCGGAAAGAGCCTCTTCGTAAAGTCCCTCATCCTCTTCCTCGTTAGCGAGTTCTATTAAAGCGGCGGCGTCATCATAATGCTCAACGAGCTTATTATATTCTTCAACGGTTCCCTTTAACGCTCCCGTTTTCTGCAAAACCGCCTGAGATTTCTCAACATCATCCCAGAATCCAGGCTCGGTAGCTCTTAACTCGAGCTGTTCGATTTCGGATTTCAGCGATTTAAGTCCAAGCGCGTCGGATAAATCATCAATATCAGGCTTAGAAGCCTCAAGTCTTAATAAAAGTTCCTCAAACTGAACCATAGTAAAACCTCTTTTTCATAAAATTACCTTTGTATATTATAACAAATAACAGCATTATTGTAAATGATTTTTTCTATTTGATTTTTTTTACAAAAAATGGTATTATATGTTAAATAAGATTTTAGGAGAAGATAGAAGTATTGTAAGTGATATTGCAGGAACAACAAGAGATGCAATAGATTCATATTTTGAAAATGAGCATGGTAAATATGTTTTAATAGATACTGCAGGAATAAGAAAGAAAGCAAAAGTAAATGAACAAATAGAAAAATATAGTGTGCAACGAAGCCTATTAGCAGTAGAGCGTGCAGATGTATGCTTAATGCTAATAGATGCTAATGATGGAGTTACAGATCAGGATGCAAAAATTGCAGGAGAAGCTCATGAAGCTGGAAAGGGAATAATATTAGTTATAAATAAATGGGATGAGTATGAAAAAACAACAGGAACATTAGAAAAATATAAAAAAGAAGTTTATGACAAATTATCATATTTATCTTATGCACCAATTATTTTTATTTCAGCTAAAACAGGGCAGAGAGTAGATAAATTATTTGATATGATTAATAATGTTGCAGAACAAAATGCATTAAGAATATCGACATCTATTTTAAACCAAGTTATAAATGAAGCGATAGCAATTGTTCAACCACCAACAGATAAAGGAAAAAGATTAAAAATTTATTATGGAACACAAGCATCAACTAAACCACCAACATTTGTCATATTTGTAAACAACAAAGAATTATTCCATTTTTCTTATCAAAGATATATAATTAATCAATTAAGAAAAGAATTTGGATTAGAAGGAACACCTGTTAGATTAATAATAAGAGAGAAAAACGAAAAAGATGTATAAACTAATAAAAAAGAGTAGAAATAGTTTAAAAAATATTTCTACTAATTATAATAATATAAC
>CAJOHT010000166.1 GCA_905234305.1 uncultured Ruminococcus sp.
ACTACGGCTATACCGAGGCGGTTAGCCTCAAGAATTTCGTGGTGCTTTATTTCGCCCGTTAAAAGAACGTCTGCTCCTTTAGCCTTTGCTAACGGGGCTAAGTCGCCGCCGCTTCCCGAACATATCGCGACTTTTTTAACCGATTTACCGCCGAGAGTATACCTTACTCCTTCGCAGCACAGCGCGTTTTTTACTTTTTCGGCAAATTCTTCGTTTTTGATTTCGCCGTCGAGCCCGCCTATGTAGAGGCACTCTCCTTCAACAAACTCGGCGTTTTTAACTCCGACAGCTTCCGCAAGACAGGTGTTTACGCCGAAAACTGGGCTTAAATCGAGATTGGTATGCAGGCACAGCGCGCTGAGATTATTGCATATTAAACGGTAAACGGTGCTGCTTTCGGGAATGCTTTTAAGCGGGTCGAAAATCACGGGATGGTGGCTTATAATAAGCTCCGCTCCGTTTTCGAGCGCCTCGTCAATAACGTCGTCGGTAATGTCGAGCGCTACAACCGCACATCCGATATCTCTTTCCTCGCTGCCGATAAGCAGTCCGACATTGTCGAATTCCATAGCCGAACTAAGCGGAGCGAAGGTTTCTGTGAAGTTTATTATTTCTTTTATTTTCATTCTATCATCTTCTTTATCTTATTTATAAGATGCAAAAGCGACTTATCGCCTTTGCTTTTGTTTTCAAGATTTCTTAAATGCGCGCCGATAAAGCGCAGGTTGGTTTCGTCCTTTAAATCGAGCTTTCCGAGATAGGGAAAGGTGTCGCCGATATTATCGGTCTTTCCCGTATAATGAACCGCCATAACGGTATAGCATTTATTTTTTGAAACAACGCATTTTTGAGTTTTTATCTCAAAACCGTTTTTGTAGAGCGCTTTAATTAAATCTTCGCTTCTCGTCATAGGCTGGAGTATGAGGTTGAGGTTTTTATCGCGCGTAAGCGGACTATCGAGGACTATATCGCGGATGACCTCTCCGCCCATTCCGGCGATTATAACGTCTGTAATACTGTCCTCAAGCGAAACAGGTTCAAGCCCCGAGCCTAGGCGGAATTCAATATTATCGGCGCCGTAGGATTCCGCGTTTTGCTTACCGCTTAAAAGCGGCAGTTCGTTGATGTCGGCAGCTATCGCGTGCGAGATTTTGTTTTGCTTTATAAGCCATATAGGAAGATACGCGTGGTCGCATCCAACGTCAACAAGCCTTGCGTTTTCCGACACAAGGCTTGCGCACATTTTTAGTCTTTCGTCAATGCTTATCGGCTTGTCCATTACGCGCCGACAGCGTCGTTGAGCTTAGCGATAAGCTCATCGGCGTCAACTCCGTGTACCATACACGCGTCCGCTACGGACTCGCCTCTTGAGGCGGGACATCCGAGGCAATGCATTCCGATAGAAAGGAAAATCGGAGCGGTCTGAGGATACTTGTCGAGTACGTCGCCGATAATTGTATCTTTAGTAATAGCCATAATCTTACCTCCGTTTATTGTTTTCATAATATTAACATATAGTTTGTTATTTTTCAACTAAAATATTGATTCGGTCGGGAGCGAATTTTTATTGGAAGATGAAAATTTCTGCACGACCGATTTTTTAATTCTTAATTGTAACGTTTAATTGGCTTTAGACTATTTAAGCGTTACAATAGTTACTCCGCTTTCGCCTTCGCCGAAATTGCCGAGGCGGAAGCTCTTTACATATTTAACGGTTCTTAAATGCTTTTGAATTTCTTTCCTGAGAACGCCTGTGCCTTTGCCGTGGATTATCGTAATCGTTTCAACATTCGAGAGAAGAGCGTTGTCGATAGCCGAGTCGACCGCCATAATCGCTTCTATAGCAGTCTGACCGCGCACGTCGACCTCAGTCATAGGACGGATATCAACATTCGAAGGGACGTTTCGTCTCGCGTTCTTATAGGGTGAGGTTTTCTTGGCTTCGGCTTTTTTAAGTCGCAGGTTTTTAAGTTTAACCCTTGTTTTTATTATACCCGCCTGAACAAGCACCATATCGTCCTTGTCGGGAAGCTCAAGTACAACGGCGTCCTTGTCGATATCGTAAATCAGTACGTTGTCGCCGATTTTAAGCGGTCGCGGGAGCTTATAATCGTCGTCAGCTTTAAGGCGTCGACCAACATCTTTAACTTCGAGAGTTTCTTTGTCAACGTAAATCGCATAGAAACTGTTCGGGCGACCGCGCCTCAAATTACGGACATCTGTACCGCCACGCATTAAACTCCAGCGTTCTTCGAGATTTTCGTTTTTGTCGCCTTTGATTATTTTCATGCCGCACGGCGTAACAAATAGTGCGTATTCATGAGTTCGCGAAATATTGTCGGCAGCTCCGCCTTGCGGGTGGTGATTGACAATTACGGGACTGACATCATATCCGCCGAAAATTTCTTCGAGTAAAACAATCAAGTGAGCAACTTCGTTATCATCAATCGCGACAATCAGCAC
>CAJOHT010000167.1 GCA_905234305.1 uncultured Ruminococcus sp.
AAAACTTTAGCTTCGGCGATGATACGGCGGAAAATGAGCGTGAAAGCTCCGATTCCGACAGCGTAATATGTCCTAGATGCCGAAACGAAAATCCTAAGGGCGCGTTCTACTGCGCGAAATGCGGATTTCCTCTTGGAGCATCTGATACACAGAATAATCCTCAGGGAAACGCTAATTTTGCTAACGTATTTGACCCTATGGCGGGAGTCAATCCCGAAGAAGATATGGGCGACGGAGTTACAGCGGGCGAAATATCAAAATTCGTACAAAATAATACCCCTTATTTCATCAGGGTTTTCAACAATATAAAGAACTTCTCAAAGGGCAGGTTCAGTTTCTGCGCGTTTCTTTTCAGCGGAGGTTATCTGCTATACAGGAAGATGTATAAGGTCGGCGCTATTATCACAGCGGTTATGCTTTTGCTCTGGACAGCGGAATTGTATATCCATTACTGCACTCCCGCGGGTCAAAAGATGATTGAGATTATGAACAATTATTATAACGCCGCGGCAAATTCTACCGATGCTATGCAGGAGTTATACCGAGGTATCGTATCTCTGGATTTAACCAACCAGATCTTATTAGGGTTAATGTATCTTTCCTCTATAGCGCAATTTGTACTGAGAATCATTATCGGCATAAAAGCGAACAGGATTTACTTTAAACACTGCAAGGCTCAGATTTCGGCAATTAAATCCGAAAGCACAAATCCTACAGAAGAACTCCGTTCGCGCGGCGGAGTAAATACCGCGATCGCTGTCAGCTTGCTGATTGTTTATTTTGTTATTGAATTTGTTCCCTTCTTCTTATCGGGAGGAACAATTTAATATTCTGATTTAGAATTATATTTATTAGTTTACCGATTTTAAAGGTGAACAGAAAGGTTTTGGAACTAATATGAAGATTAGAAAAGCTATTATCCCCGCTGCGGGATTCGGCACAAGGGTTCTAAAGTATGCCTAAGGAAATGTTCCCTATCGTAGACAAGCCTACTATCCAGTATATTGTCGAGGAAGCCGTAGCCGCGGGCATAACCGATATTCTTATTATCACTAACCGCGGCAAGGGCGTTATTGAAGACCACTTCGATTATTCTCCCGAACTCGAAGCTAACCTCAAAAAAAGCGGCAAGGATGAATTTTTAAAACAGGTTCGCGATATTGCCAATTTAGCAGACATAAACTTCATCCGCCAAAAGGAAATGAAGGGACTCGGACACGCTGTACTTAAAGCTAAAGCGTTTGTCGGCAACGAGCCTTTCGCGGTACTTTTCGGTGACGGCGTAATCGACTGTGACGAAACTCCTGCTATCAAACAGCTTATCGACGCTTACGGCGAATTCGGCGAAGGGGTATTAGGCGTTAAACAAGTTCCCGAGAGCGAGATACATAAGTACGGCTCGCTTAAGGTTGAAAACCTTCATGATAATGTATTCAAATGCACCGACATGGTAGAAAAGCCCCAAACTAAAGAAGAAGTTCTCTCTCTTTACTCAATTACCGACCGCGTTGTACTTCCGCCCTCGATTTTTGAAATTCTCGAAAGAACTAAACCTGGAGCGGGTAATGAAATCCAGCTTACCGACGCTATGCGCGAGATTGCCGTAACAAAGGGTATGACTGCTGTAGAGATGAAGGGAAGCCGTTTCGATATGGGAAACAAATTCGGCGTACTGCAGGCTAATATCGAAGTTGGTTTAAAACATCCCGAAACTAAAGACCAGCTTAAAGAATATATCAAAGAGCTTGCTGAAAAATTATAAAAATCATATAAAACTATAGGAGCGGTACGAAACTAAAACGTACCGCTCCTTCATTATTATGATAAAACTTATAACTTACCGCTTATCACTTTCCGCTTGCCTCTCAGTACCAAATCTCAACTAATCTCGGCTCGTGTTTTTCGTAAACCGTATAATACTCAAATCCGCAGATTTTAGCGGTCTCGATTCCCTTCTCAACCCCCTGAGCGAGTTTTTTAGAGTTATGAGCGTCGCTTCCTACGGTAACGTACTTTCCGCCAAGCTCCTTAAAACGTTTTATTAGTTTAATATCGGGCAAGGTAGTTCCGATAGGCTTAAACAGCCCCGAGGTATTTATTTCAAGCGCTTTTTTCCTTTTTATAAGCGCGCTGAAAATCTCGTCGATAATCTCGCTGTATTTATCCATATCGGGTTTTATATCGGTTCGCTCATAAATATATCGCAGCGGATATGTAAGGTGAGC
Organism: uncultured Ruminococcus sp.; assembly: GCA_905234305.1. Taxonomy (GTDB): domain Bacteria; phylum Bacillota; class Clostridia; order Oscillospirales; family Acutalibacteraceae; genus Ruminococcoides. The sequence continues at coordinate 2,226 of CAJOHT010000167.1, forward strand.
AAGGCTGTCAAACTCGGCGTTCACAGCCGTTTCAAGCAGCTCGTCAAAATACGTCGCCAGAAGCCCTTCAAAATTTTCCTCGTTAAAATCCAGATAGTAAAAATCCTCGGTATTTCTGTTATTATGGATCGAAGCCAGAATAAAATCGAAATCTCCCAGCTTCAGCGCCTTTTCAGTAAGCTTTGGCTCGTGCATAGGCTCGCCGAGTTCCATCCCCTTTAAGAGTTTTAATTTACCTTTATACTCACGGGAAAGCTCCTCGACATCATCCATAGATTTTTTTATTTGCTTTAGCATATTTCCGAACTGGCTTTTATCGCCTAACGCGATTTCAGGCGCTTCCATATGGTCGGTTATAATAACGGCACTTAACCTTTTGTTTACAGCGGCTTCGCATATTTCTCTTACCGAGCTTTCTCCGTCAAAGGAATTATCGGAATGAACGTGGGTATCGCAAATCATTTTCATAAACATCACCTTAATATAATATATCACAAAATAAATTTATACGCAAATAACAGATTAATTATTTGCAAAATAACGAAATTTATAGTATAATAATTTGTTGTATTGATAAATATTTTTCGGAGGAATAAATGATGAAAGCTATTATTACAGTAGTCGGCAAGGACACGGTAGGCATACTCGCCAAGGTATCTACCGCCTGCGCCGAGTCTAACGTCAATATCGTTGAAGTCAACCAGAGCGTACTTAAAGATATGTTCGCTATGACGATGATGGTAGAAATTGATAAGGACAGTATCGGCATCGACGCGTTAAGAGAAAAGCTCGAAAAGGTCGGAGAACAAACAGCTACAGTTATCCACGTTATGCACGAAGACATCTTTAACAGTATGCACAAGCTGTAGTCGGAAATCCTAAAGCAAACCTGCAAATATATTACAGAGGAAAGATTATGTTAGAAACAAAAGACATTCTTGAAACTATAAATATGATAGACCACGAAAACCTTGACGTAAGAACTATCACGATGGGGATTTCGCTCCTCGACTGTATGGACGAGGATATAGACAAGGCTTCCGACAAGGTTTACGAAAAGGTCTGCCGCTACGCTCAGGACCTCGTTAAAACAGGCGAGGATATAGAAAAACAGTACGGTATTCCGATCATCAATAAGAGAATCTCGGTAAGCCCTATCGGTATGATCGCCG
>CAJOHT010000168.1 GCA_905234305.1 uncultured Ruminococcus sp.
ACCTTTGAGCTTGCGGAGATTATACGCAACAGCGTTCCTGAGCGCGTAAGAAGAGCGGGACATCCCGCGAGAAAAACCTTTCAGGCGCTGAGGATTGAGGTCAATCACGAGCTTGACGCACTAAAATCAGGGCTTTCGGATGCTTTTGAGCTGCTCTCAAAGGGCGGAAGGCTCGCGGTAATTACTTTCCACTCGCTCGAAGACAGGATTGTAAAGCAGACAATGGCGGATTGGTACCAAGGTTGTACCTGCCCGAAGGATTTCCCTGTATGCGTATGCGGCAATAAACCGAAGGCTAAAGCGATAACGCGAAAACCCGTTGTAGCAAATCAACAAGAATTATCCACAAATCCCCGTTCAAGGAGTGCAAAACTAAGAATTTGCCAAAAAATAATTGAAAATTCCTGATAAGGGCTGGACATCTGTTACAATGTGTAGTAAAATATAACAGAAATGTAAAGAGTTTAAACCACAATAGATTGTGCGAGATACACCGATAAATCACAATATTCTGTATTTTTCTATCAAGGAATAAAAATTTTTTCGTTACAAATTGAAGAAAAATTAAAAAAATGTAATATTTTTACTATAAAGAAATATACGACGCAAATTATGGTGTATGATAGATAACCGTTGAGGTAAGATATATGACATTGACATACGATAACAGAAGCACCGCGTACGACCTTAATGCATTTAAGGACAGTACGGCGAGAAAGCTTCCTAAGAAAAAAACCGAAGATAAAGCTAAGACTAAAAATAAAGTAGTAACATTACCGCAGGATGAGCTTGTAAAAATCCGCAGAAGAAAACATAACCCCTTTAAGCTCTTTATCGGAGCGGTAGCGAGCGCTGTTATTACGCTCGCCGTAGCGATGATTATCGTCGGTCAGGTTCAGCTCACTGAGCTTAACCAGCAAATTATAACTAAAAAAGCAGAACTCAGCAACGCGCAGAGTACATATACGCAGAACCAGATGGCTATTCAGTCCAAGCATTCAACCACGGATATCGAGAATTACGCTAAGGACAAGCTCGGTATGAGCAAGGCTGAAAATGTTCAGAAGGAGTTCGTTTCCCTGTCGAAAGGCGATAAGGCGGAGATTTCGGGAGACGCTAATAAAAACTTCTTCCAGAAAATTTTAGATGCGGTTACGGGACTATGGTCATAACATTCGGGTTAACTTAATAAATATGTTATGTATGAATAAGAGTTGAGATGTATAGTCTTAACTCTTATTTTGGCTATATGATATGTGCAAAAAATTGACAGAAAGGAGAGGTTGTATGGCGAAAAACGGCAATAAACGTACCCAAAAAGGCGTTTTACAGCTGCTCAGAATGAGAACAACTGTACTTATTCTGCTAATACTTGTGCTGGGCTTCGGAGCGGTTTCGATAAGACTCGCGTACTTGCAGCTTATACAGGGAACTTATCTCCAGGAAAAAGCCGTTGAACAGCAGCTCGTTGATACAACCGTAAACTCCAAGCGAGGAACGATTTATGACTCTAAGGGCAAGGTTTTGGCTCAGAGCGCGTCCGTATGGAAGGTTATTATGGCTCCCGCTTATATGGAAACTAAGGAGCAGAGAGTATATGTAGCGGAGAATTTATCGAAGATTCTCGACCTTGAGTATAAGGATATCTATAAAAAAACTAAACTTAAAACATATTACGTAGTTGTTAAGCGTAAAATCGAAAGCGACGAGCGTGAGAAGATCCTTAAGCTCTGTAAAAACATAAATAAGAAATTTGACGGACTCTCGAATGTAATAACTCTTTTCGACGATTACCGCCGATATTATCCGTATAACGACCTCGCGTCGTCCGTAATAGGTTTTACGGGTTCCGACGATCAGGGACTTGAGGGAGTAGAGTATCAGTACGATAAGTACCTTACGGGTACCCCTGGAAGAATTATTACCGCGCGTAACGCTAACCAGACCGATATGCCGTTCCAGTATGAGCAGAATGTGGCGGCTAAGGACGGTAATAATATCACCCTTACGATCGACGAAACGGTTCAGGCAATAGCCGAAAAATATATGAAAAAAGGTCTTAGTGACAATAAAGTTGTTAACCGCGGTGTATGCATTATTATGAATGTAAATACGGGAGCTATTCTCGCGATGGTGACGGCGGACGGCTATAACCTTAATACTCCTTATGATTTATCCGACGCGGATCTTGACGCTATACGCGCTATGCCCGAGAAAAAACGCGCGGTTGCCGAAAGTACGGCGCTGGGCGCGATGTGGCGTAATAAAGCGATTGCGGATACATATTACCCGGGTTCGGTATTTAAGATGTGTACCGCTTCTATGGCGCTTAACGAGGGCGTTGTAAACGAGAATTCAAATTTCTATTGCAGCGGTTCTACTACGGTTTACGACCATACTATACACTGCCATTATAAGGCAGGTCACGGAAGCCAGAATCTTTTCCAGGCGATAAAAACTCCTGTAACCCTGCGTTTATCGATATAGGCGCCAGAGTAGGAGCGGATAAGTTCTATAAATATTATCAGGCGTTCGGTTTTTCCGAGCCGACGGGTATCGATCTCCCAGGTGAATCCGACGACTTGTTCTTTAACGAGGACGGTTCTATGTCGGTAACGGACTTGGCGGTTGCGTCGTTCGGACAGAACTTCTCGATTACGCCTATACAGATGGTGACAGCTTGCGCGGCTGTAGCTAACGGCGGTAAGGTCGTTCAGCCTTATGTCGTTCAACGTCAGGCTGTTGGACCGTTACAACTGGATTGACAGCAAGGGCGGCACAAGAAACAAAATTTTTGAGTTCTTAAAATACGAAAGTCCTGAGATTGTGTGTTTTCAGGAGTTTTTCAACAATTCCAAAGACAGCGTTACCAACGCCGATTTGATAAGCGAAATCCTTCAAACCCGTTATGTTATAAGGGATTATGATTCCACTGACTTAAAACACAAAACCGACAAGGGATACATTATTTTTTCAAAATACAAACTCTCTGACAAACAGCCGCTTTTTGATTTTACCGGCAACCTTATCGGCATGAGCGTTGACGCGGAGATTTACGGCAAAAAAGTCAGGATTTTTAATTTTCATCTCAAATCCATAAAACTCGGTTATGACGATTACGAGTTTATTGACAAAATCAAGGACAAAAACAACAAGGAAAAGATTTCGGGCTGGGGCAATATTTTTTCAAAAATGTCTTCGGCATACAAAATCCGTGTCAGACAGGCCGCTATGATAGATTCTGTTGCCTCGTTGTCGCCGTATCCTGTGATTTTGTGCGGAGATTTCAACGAGCCGCCCGTTTCGTATTGTTATTGGCATATAAGACGCGGTTTCAAAGACGCTTTTTGTGAATCGGGGACGGGTTTCGGCGGAACGATGAGGGTTAAGTTTCTGACTTTCAGAATAGATTATATTCTTCATTCCGACAAGTTGAAAAGCAAGCGTTTTGGGGCGATTTTTTGTAAA
>CAJOHT010000169.1 GCA_905234305.1 uncultured Ruminococcus sp.
TAATGTAAGGCGAAAAAAAACGATACGCGTTTTGTGCATTTTTACAAATTTAAAATAATATTCTTAAAACACTGACAAAATGCTAAAAATTTTTGATATTATATATGAGATATAAAAAAAATAAATGAGGTAATTAATGAAAAAAACAAAAAGCTTTGTAAGCATATTTCTCGCATAGTAAAATGATAATATAAAAGGAGGAACATCTATGAAAAAATATACTTTTTGCTTTTTGATATTAATACTATTATTAATATTTACATTATTTGTTGGTTGCTCAAAACTAAACACGCAACAAAATGAAAAGAATAAAACTGGTTTACCTTATGGTACGGAAACAGAGACAGAGACTAATAGAATAACACCGGAATCCACTAACCTTGTATCAAATGAGGACAGAGAGTATGAGGAGTACTTTTCCGAGGTAAGACCGTATGAAATAAAACGCTATGACGCAAAGGACGAAACTTATCCTGAAGAATGGGATAAAGAGAAAGAAATAAACGACAGTATAATAGCAGGACAAAACATAAACTATGATGGATTTCACACATCAAATCCGTTTGAGTGTAACTGTGATTTCCAAGAAGATAGGCTGTATATTGTTGACTACGAGAATATGACCATAGATGGATATTTCAGTGAGTTTAGAATATACAATGAAACGGAAAACGAATATTGCGCACCATTTTTATGCAGGGACGAAGGAGTTTATGCTGTAATAAATCACACTGAACTTGCTTTGCTTGATTATAATGGTGAAAAGATAAACACTATTTATACTTCAGATGAAGCAATCAAGCATTTTTTTGTTCTTGATAAGCTTGCGTGGATTTTTTCCGACGGAATAATATACAGAGTGTTTATTCCTTCAGGAAAAGTTGATTTAATTACAAACGGAATTGATACTGATAGTTTTCAGCAGTTCTATTATCCGATTTCAAATTATGAAATTCAATGGGCTGAATTAGATTCCGACGGACGTGTTTGCTCAAACTATTATAACGCAAAAACCGGAGAGTCGAAAACAAAATATTATAAAGATAACGGTTCCGATTCTGATTTGCGCGGAGTTCCATACAATATGGGCTGGTGGTTTATAAGTGAGAATTGTTATGAACAGTTAGATAAATTTGAGTGTGAACTGCCGGAAAATTACTCCCGCAGTACTATTGATTCACTTGGACTTAACGTTTGTTTTAGTTGCGGAGGAGCTGTTGAGATTTACAAAGGTGAAAATCTTGTTGGCTGGATTTCTCTCAATTATGAGTATGAACCCGTATTCGAGGGAGAACAATTAATCAGTATTAAAGGAATTCACTCGTGGTATAAACTTAATGATTTTGAAACGATTGAAGATAATAAAAAGATTGTAAAAGCAGAGGGATTATTAAATCCATACTACTATGATTTTACAAGTAATGAAACTGATAATTACAGGTTTGCCTTTGTCTGTGAGGGCAAAGATGAGCCCGTTTATGCATTAATCCTAAAAAGCGAAGAATGCTCAAATGAGGAGTTTATGGAAGTCGTTAACAATACAACTGTAGAATAAGTAAAAACTATAACAAAGAACCCGCAGGCAAAACGGCCTGCGGGTTTTTTTATGACGTTTTCAGTTTGAGGCGAAGGCGGTCGCTTATCATGGCAATAAACTCACTGTTTGTCGGTTTGCCCCTCGAATTCTGAATGGTATAGCCGAAATAGGAGCTTAAAACGTCGACGTCTCCCCTGTCCCATGCGACTTCAATAGCGTGACGGATGGCGCGTTCAACCCGCGAGGCGGTTGTCGAATACTCCTTTGCGACGGCAGGATAGAGAATCTTCGTAACGGAGTTCATTATTTCACCGTCATTGACCGACATTATAATCGCGCTTCTTAAATACTGATAGCCCTTTATGTGCGCGGGTACGCCTATCTGATGCATAATCTCGCTGACGAGCACCTGCAAGTCCGGCTCGCGCTGATTAATGCCGTCAACTCCCTTGTGCCAGCCCGTGAGCAGACGGATTCTTTCGGCGAGAATGTTGACGTCGAAGGGCTTGAGAAAATAGTAATCCGCGCCCGCATTCAGTATCTCGCGTTCAAGGTCGGGGTTGTCCGAACTCGACATAACAAGAACTATCGGCTTTTTAACAGGCTTTAAGCCGTTAAGCTCCTTAAGTACGGCAAGCGCGTCGATTTTAGGCATAAAGGTATCCATAAGAAGAACGTCGGGCATATCCGACTTTAACCTCATAAGAACCTTTTCGCCGTCCTTTTCGCACAGCTTTACGTCGAAGCCGCTGTTTTTAAGCGAAGTCGAGATAAGCCGCGAAAACTGACTGCCGTCCTCGGCAAGCAGTAATTTGAGTGTTTTTTCCATTTTTTATTCCTCCCGAATTTATTTTTACCATATTTTACCATTTCTGTAAA
>CAJOHT010000170.1 GCA_905234305.1 uncultured Ruminococcus sp.
CTATCCCGAATTTAGGCGTAGGGCAGTATTTTTTACGCTTCGCTAAAGAAGAAACGGAATTATACAAATACCTTTTCCTGTTTCCGCCCGAAGGGGTAAACGGAAGTGCGATGGAAGGCTTGAGGATGACGCAGGATTTAGTGCGGGACTCTATAATGAGTATCTATAATATGGATGCCGATACCGCCGATAAATACTTCCGCGACCTTTGGCTGGCTGCGTACAGCTTTACTACTTTGATTGTAACGGGCGAATGTCCTTATTCCGATTTGGAAATCAGCAATATTTTAACCGAGTTCAGCGTAAGTATCTGTAAAGCATATAAGGAAATCCCGGGGCTTATTGAGGGCAATTTCGATAAGGACGCTGTTTTCAATGAGTTGATAAGGAAATAAAAACGATGAGCAGTAAGGAGAAATATATGAAATCAATTTGCGGAGCTAAATGCGAAGAATGCGGGTTTAAAAACGACTGTCGCGGCTGCGCGGCAACCTGCGGCAAGCCCTTCGGCGGAACGTGCGTTGCCGCGGAGTATATAAAAACAGGCGGACTTGAAAAATATCGTGATTTCAAGCGGGTTTTGCTAAATGAAGTAAATACTCTTCTTAAAGCAAATAACATACCTGCCGCCGAAACTCTTAACGAACTGGCGGGAGCGTTCGTTAATCTTGAGTACCCGCTTCCTAGCGGTAAAACAGTAAAAATGCTGGATGATAAAAAAGTGTATCTCGGTACTCAGATAGAGTTCGCCGATATGGGCATATGCTACGGAGTTGTCGCCGATACGACTTTTATATTAGTATGCAGCTACAGCGTTAACGGCTCTCAGCCCGAGCTGATTGCTTATAAAAAAAGATAATTGTTATAAGAACTGAGCATTTTACACGTATAACAAAGGAGCAATGGTTACATAGATGAAAATGGTTATTGTTTACGGTCAAAATCATAAAGGCTCTACTTATCATATTGCGCGCAGTATTGCTGATAAGACGGGAGGGGAGATAAAGGAGTTTTTTCTTCCGAAGGATTTTGGAGAATTCTGCGTAGGATGTACGAAATGTTTTTTAGAAGGCGCCGAAAAATGCCCGAACTACGAAAAGCTCGCTCCTATTACCGACGCTATGGATGAGGCTGACGTTATCATACTCGCGAGCCCCGTATATGTATACCACGCTACGGGTGCGATGAAATCGTTTTTAGACCATTACGGCTGGCGCTGGATGGTACACCGTCCCGAGGAAAAAATGTTTAAAAAGCAGGGCGTTTGTATTTCTACCGCCGCGGGAGCGGGTATGAAATCGACCAATAAGGATATGGCTGACAGTTTATTTTTCTGGGGAGTCGCTAAGATTTATAAATTCGGTATCGGTGTATCCGCCGTTGACTGGAAAGGCGTTCCCGAAAAGAAGAGGCTGAAAATCGAAAAAGCTACCGATTCTATCGCTAAAAAAATCGTTAAGAATAACGGTAAAGAAAAATCGGGAATAAAAACAAAAGGTTTTTTCTCTATTATGCGTATGGTTCAAAAGAGCGGATGGAATGAAACGGACGCTAATTATTGGAAAGAGAAAGGATGGGATGGTAAAAACCGTCCGTGGAAGTAATTATGGATATTAAAATATGTGAGGAACGTATCTCCGCCGAGGAGTATATTGAATTCTTAAAAAGAACGGATTTAGGCTCGCAATATCCTAAGGAGCGTTTTAGCGAGAGGATAAAAAAGCTCGTTAAAAACGTGAACATCAGCTTAGTCGCGAGAAATGAAAATGGTACTGCGGTAGGCGTATTATTCGCCTTGACCGATTTCAGCTACTGGCTTTACATAACCGATTTAGGAGTTGACCGAGAATATGAAAGACAGGGAATAGGCAAAGCGCTTGTGAGAACCGCTCATAATATCGCGGGCAGCGAGAAGGATATAGCGGTTTATCTTATCGCTAATGAAAACGCTGTACCTTTTTATGAGAAACTCGGGATGAAAAAAGCCGAGGATGTAATGCAATATAATAAAATTTAATGGACAGATTTTACTGTATAATGGAGGCATTATAATGAAAATACTTGTACTTAACGGAAGCCCTAAAAAAGAAAAAAGCGATACTATGCATATAACCAGGGCTTTTATCGAGGGTATGAACGAAACTCAGCCCAATGAGATTACTATTATTGACGTTATCGGTAAGCATATTGAATATTGCACAGGCTGTTTCGGCTGTATGAGAAACGGCGGGGATTGTATCCATAACGACGATATGCACGCTGTTTTGGAGGAAATACTCAGAAGCGACTTTTTAATTTGGAGCTATCCGCTTTATTGCTACGGAATGCCCGCTCCGCTTAAGGCGCTTTTAGACCGTACATTACCGCTTTCGAGTATGGCAATGCATAAGGTAGGCGACAGGTACGAGCAT
>CAJOHT010000171.1 GCA_905234305.1 uncultured Ruminococcus sp.
ACAGCTCCTCAGATTGAGAATACCTTCGAGGGCAGATTAGCGGCATTCTCCAACAAGCTCTATACAATGTCCGCCGAGAACGAAAACGGGAATTTTACTATGTCGCCGATTTCCGTATATATGGCGCTTTCTATTCTTTACTACACGGGCGACGATGCGGTTAAGAACGATGTTGAAACTCTTACGGGAATGACCACCGAGGATTTCGCAGAAACAGGCACACTTTTCAAGAACCTCGAAAACGAGTATGAAGATTTTGAGGGTAATAAGGTCGGCGCGCTCAAGCTCACTAACTCTATCTGGGCTGATAAAGGTACCCCTATTAACGAGGAAAACCTTAAGAAAGCGCTTGAAATAATTTGCGCGACATTCCGCGAGACTACATTCTCCACCGATAATCAGGCGGCTAATAAAGAGGTAAGAGAGTTTGTAAAAGAGAATACGAACGGTCTTATCGACAAAGATTTTAAATTAAGCCCCGGGACGGTAACGGCGCTTGTTAATACGCTCTACTTAAAGGATATCTGGAGCTTTGAGAGGGATATGCAGACTGAAAAGAGAGATTTCTACCTGTCTGACGGCAATGTTAAAAACACAGAGTTCCTTAAAAGTGCATTCTATGTTGGTCAGGCGCTGGAAACCGATACCTGCTCCTATTTCCATACCTACACAGCCCACGGATATCAAATCGACTTTATACTGCCTAAAGAGGGATGTACGTTAAAGCAGGCTATGAGTAAGGAAAATCTCGACATAGTTAAATCCGCTAAGGATTTTAAGGAGATTACAGGTGAAGGAACCGATGTGGAAACAGAGCATTATACCCGTTGTATTTTCCCGAGTTTTGAGATAAAAAGCGACGTAGCGCTGGCGAAGATTTTATCCGAAAAAGGCTATTTGCCGAACTCATTCTGCGGTTATTTTTCCCCGATTACCGATACTATGCTCTATGTATCGGATATCAGCCATTCGGCTATTTTAAAGGTAAATAAGGAAGGAATAGAAGGCGCGGCTGTAACTATAATTTCCAGCGCTGGCAGCGCGATGCCTGTGCGTATTCAGGAATACCATAACTTTATCCTCGACCGCAATTTCGGGTTCATAATCTCCGACCGCAACGGAGTCACCCTGTTTGAAGGGCAAGTAACCGAGCCGTAATTAATGTAATATTCAAAAAGAGGCTGCCGCTTAGTTGCGACAGCCTCTTAACAATTTTAGTATTTACTTTTAATCCTTAAAGCTCTTTATAAAGAACTTCCTGAATAATGAACTTCGGGCGATGTTTGCTTTCGAGGTAAATCTTACCGATATATTCTCCAACGATTCCGAGCATCAAAAGCTGCATTCCGCCAAGCGCCCAAAGCGATATGCTCAGGCTTGCCCAGCCGCTGACGGTGTTGCCGATAATTAGCTGGATTATTGTGTAAATTCCGATTACTATTGCGATAATAAACGCGATAAATCCGAGCCAAAGCGAAACTCTTAAGGGCTTGACCGAGAATGATGTTATGCCGTCGAAGGCGAATGAGAGCATTTTCTTAAGCGGGTATTTTGACTCGCCCGCGAGGCGCTCGTTTCTCTTATACTCGACTATCGCGCTCGGGAAGCCTATCTGAGGTACGATTCCGCGCAGGAATACATTTACCTCGCCGAACTCAAAAAGTCCGTCCAGCGCGCGCTTGCTCATTAAGCGGTAGTCCGCGTGGTTGTTTACGATATCGACGCCGAGGAATTTCATAAATTTATAAAATCCCTGAGCAGTGTGCTTTTTAAAGCCTGTGTCGGTGTCGCGGTTATTGCGCACGCCGTAAACGATATCGTTGCCCTCGTAGTATTTGTTCACGAACTCGGGGATCACGTTAATGTCGTCCTGAAGATCCGCGTCGAGAGTAATTACCATATCGGCATATTGCTTAGCTAGCGACAGTCCCGCGAGCAGAGCGTTTTGGTGTCCCTTGTTGCGGGAGAGGTTTACGCCTACGAACATATCGATATTGGAGTGGTATTTTTCGATCAGCTTCCAGGTATTGTCCTTGCTTCCGTCGTTCACGAAGGCAATTTTACTTTCGGGAGCGATTTTTTTGTTTATTATCATATCCGCCATAATCTTGTAGAGGCGCTTTGAGGTTTCGGGAAGTACCTCCTCCTCGTTATAACAGGGGATTACTAACCATAGTTTGTCCATTTTATCTCATCCTTTACCTGATTTTTTTCTTGAATTGATTGCCGCATTTAGGACAGCGGATTGTGTGTTCGCCTTTTACGTTTTTTACCCTAAGCTGAGCCTTGCAGCTGGGACATTTGTAGTAGCGATGGGTACGTCCGTCCTTGAATTTGCGGTAAGTTATTTTGAGAAAGTCCTTGACTTTAATAATTGCGGGTTTGAAAATATCGTTTTCCTTAGCG
>CAJOHT010000172.1:0-1374 GCA_905234305.1 uncultured Ruminococcus sp.
TGGAATTCCTCGGACTCGATAAAAACTTCGGCTTTATTATAACCGACCCAAGCGGCGTTACCCTTTTCGAGGGTCAGGTATATAATCCGTAATATAAAATACATAAAATGACATAAAACGGGCTGACTCAAAATGTTTGAGCCAGCCCAAATTTATAATACATACTATCAATCTACCAGTTTATATTTGCTGAATCCTAAAGCCGCAAATCCCATTTTAAGATTGCTGTAGAGTATGTCCTTCCAACCGTAGTAAAAAGATCTCATTAATATCGCGTTACTCATAGACTTCATCTGTTCATCACTTTGAGCGTTGGATGTAACAATCTTAAAATCCACATCCTTCATAACGTCAAACTCTGAAGGCTTAACAACAGCCTCAGTCTTAGCATAAACATTGGCATCAGTGTCATTAATCTCAGAAACAACATTCACGCTTGCTGTTCCGCCAAAGGGAACAGCCATTGCGGCTGAAACGACTCTTGTAGAGGTACTATATCTGCCCGCGAAAATAAATTCCTTCGTGTCGGAATTATACTTAACAGCGTAAGCGTAACTGTCTTCATCCTTCTGAAGATACTTATATCCGTCGCTGTCGGTTGCGCCGTATTTTACAATATAATCACGAAGCGCGGTGTATCCGTCTTTTACAAAAACCGTACCCTTAATCTCGTTGCCCGAGCTATCAGTCGCGGTAATTGTCACCTTGCCGACCTTTTTGCCCTTTATTAAACCGTTCTTGTCGATAGAAGCAACCGAAGATTTTGAGGATACCCATTTTTTAGCGTTGTAGGTAGTACCGTAACTGTTTACAAGCACTAGCTTAAAGGTATCGTTCTTATAAACCGTAAAGGTCTGGGAAAACTTCTTTACATTAGGTTTAACCGTTACCTTACACTTATACTTCTTGCCCTTATACTTAGCTGTAATCGTAGCCTTACCCTTAGCTACGCCTGTCACCGCTCCGCTTAAAACAGTAGCTACCGACTTCTTGGAAGTTGTCCAAGTTACCTTGTAAGACGGGGCGTTCTTGAGTTTAAGTTTAATTGTTTTACCGATTTTAACGGTAGCCTTCGTTTTATTAAGTTTCGGCTTAGCTTTAGCGCCCGCGCTTACGGGAGCAAATACCGCTATACCGATAATCATAACAAACGCAACAAATAAACTTGTTATTCTTTTTGATAAAATCATAAAATCTCCTCCTCGATTTTTTTACATTTTAACATTTATACAAAATCAAGTCAATAATACCACGAAATTTTTCATTGACAAACAGCAATTTCTTTGATATAATAATGAAGCTGTAAATAAGCGGATGTAGTTTAGTGGTAGAACTTCAGCCTTCCAAGCTGATCGTGTGGGTTCGATTCCCATC
>CAJOHT010000172.1:1406-4027 GCA_905234305.1 uncultured Ruminococcus sp.
TGCACAGCGCTTTTGCTCCCTTCATCCGCCACAGGCGGCGGTCGCAACGCTACATTAAGAAAACGTTCCGGGGGAACGTTTTTAGCGAGGAGCGCTGATCAACCCTTTCCTTTAAACGTGAACCCCACAAGCAATATGATACGATTCTCACAGATGAACATACATCATCCGCTTTTTGCGTAGCAAAAATTGGGAATCGAAGCTCGTTCAGTACAAAATATAGTCGCCTCGCTCGTCCTATGGACGGACTCGTGACGCTCCTTATTTTGCACAGCGCTTTTGCTCCCTTCATCCGCCACAGGCGGCGGTCGCAACGCTACATTAAGAAAACGTTCCGGGGGAACGTTTTTAGCGAGGAGCGCTGATCCCTTTCCTTTAAACGTGAACCCCACAAGCGATATGATACGATTCTCACAGATGAACATACATCATCCGCTTTTGCGTAGCAAAAATTGGGAATCGAAGCTCGTTCAGTACAAAATAAAGCATCCTCCTTATCCTAAGTAATAACCCGTGATAATTCTTAATTTACTCCCCTTTTCCCTTTGACTTGACATTATCCTTATGCTATACTTTTTATAATAAAGCTAAGAGGGTTTCTATATGACAAAATTTTTCGTAAAAAAACCGTACTTTATGATTGTATCGATAATAATGGTGCTTGTAGTAGGGTTTGTCAGCGTAAGCTCGATGAAAACCGACCTGCTGCCTAAACTCGAGCTTCCGTATATGGCGGTTATTACTACCGAAATCGGCGCCTCCTCCGAAAAGGTCCAGAAGGATTTAACCGAACCTTTGGAGGATGCTTTAGGCACCATAAGCGGCGTAGAAAAGGTAACGAGTACCTCGTCTAATAACTACAGTATGGTTATGCTCAGCTTCGTTGACGATACCGATATGAACTCGGCGCTCGTTAGAGTTTCAAAAACTGTAAACTCCATGAGCCTGCCCGAGGGCTGCGGCACGCCTAATATTCTTGAAATCAATATGGATATGGTCGCTACTATGTACGCGAACGTAAACTACGACGGCAAGAATATAAAGGAGCTTTCCGAGTTTTCCCAGCAAACTATAAAACCATATCTCGAAAGAAAACCAGGAGTCGCAAGCGTATCAGCTATGGGCTTAATCGAGGACAGCATTGAAATCCGCTTAAACTCCAAAAAGATTAATAAAATCAACAATAAGCTCCTTACTAAAACCGACGAAAAACTTTCGGATGCCGAAAGCAAGATCCGCTCCTCAAAAAGCAAGCTGAAACAAGGCAAAAACAAAATAGCCGAGGGCGAAAAATCTTTAGCCTCGGCTCAAAAATCCGCGAATAAAAAGATAGCCTCCGCTTCGGTACAGCTTACCAAGGCGCAGGCTGCTAAAGCGGCATACCAGTCCACTCTCCAGAGCTTAAAAGCGTCAAAAAGCGCGCTTAAAGGGGAGAAAAACGCCTACGAAAAAGCTAAACTCCCCGAAACCTATGAAACTCTGAACAATACGTTTGCGGCAATGAACTCCTCGATGTCAACTATAGCGTCAGGAGCAGGCATTAAGGTTCCCGCCTCAGTAAAGGAAGCTGTTTCAAACGAAAAAGATTTTAATGATTTCGTTAATTGGATGAAAGAAATCGGCTACAGCAATCAGGTAAAAGCTCTCAGCTATAAGAATCTTCAGACTGTATATAACGCTGTTGAGGTAAGGATCCCTCAAATAGACACCGAGCTTTCTAACCTAAATATTAAAATCAAAGTTCAAGAGGCTATCGTTTCAAAAATAACAAATAAGACAAAGAAGCTCGACTCACAGCAGGCTAAGCTCGGAGCTTCGGGATATACCGCGGCGGCAAAATTCGGCTCGGGAGCCGCTAATTTGAACGCGGCTAAAACCTCGCTTACGAATGCCGAAAAAGAGCTTAACTCAGCCGAGAAAAAGCTAAAAGCCTCGCTTAAAGCCGCCCGAGAGAACGCTAATATAAACACTCTATTAACTCTCGACACACTCTCCAAAATCATAAGCGCTCAGAATTTTTCTATGCCCGCGGGTTACGTAAAAGACAAAAACTCGAACCAGTGGCTTATTGAAATAAACGAAACCTTTAAGAATAAAGCTCAGCTCAAAAACCTTGTACTGACAAAGCTCGGCGGCATCGGCAAAATCCGTATGAAGGACGTTGCCGATATTACCGTAGTTGATAATATGGGAGAAGCGTACAGCAAGGTCAACGGCAAAGACGCGGTTATGCTCTCCGTATATAAAGCGGGCACAGCTAATACAAGCACGGTTTCAGATAATATCAAGGACGCGTTCTCACAGCTTGAAGCCAAGTACAAGGGGCTTTCCTTTACGGTTATGATGAATCAGGGCGAGTATATCGACCGTATTATAAATACCGTACTGAGCAGTATCCTGCTTGGAGCAGCGCTCGCTATACTTGTACTGGCTCTGTTTCTTAAATCGATAAGACCTACGCTTGTCGTAGCGTTCAGCATTCCGTTCAGCGTAATGTTCGCACTTATCATAATGTATTTCACGGGCATAAATATCAACGTTATGTCGCTCGCGGGATTATGTATAAGTATAGGTATGCTTGTGGATAACTCCATAGTAGTTATGGAGAACATTTTCCGAAT
>CAJOHT010000173.1 GCA_905234305.1 uncultured Ruminococcus sp.
CCGAACAGCGAGGTACCTGTCGGCGCGGATGACAGTGAAAATGTTGAAATAAGAAAGTTCAGCGAGCCGAGAAAATTTGATTTTGAGCCAAAGGCACACTGGGATATAGGTACAAATCTTGATATTCTTGACTTTGAGCGCGGTACAAAAATCGCCGGCACACGCTTTACGGTCTACAAGGGTCTTGGCGCAAGACTTGAAAGAGCCGTTATTCAGTTCTTCTTAAACACTCATACAGAGGAAAGCGGTTATAAGGAAATTTTCCCGCCGTACATGGTAAACAGAGCGTCAATGACTGGCACGGGTCAGCTTCCGAAGTTTGAGGAAGACGCGTTCAAGGTAACAAACAACGGCTTCTTCTTAATTCCGACAGCAGAAGTACCGGTTACAAACCTTCACAGAGATGAAATTTTAACAGGTGATGAATTACCGATTAAGTATTGCGCGTACAGTGCGTGCTTCAGAGCAGAGGCGGGAAGCGCCGGCAGAGACACGCGCGGTCTTATCAGACAGCACCAGTTTAACAAGGTAGAACTGGTAAAATTTGTAAAACCGGAAAACAGTTATGATGAGCTTGAAAAGCTTACAAACGATGCTGAGAAGCTTTTGCAGAAATTAGGTATCGCGTACAGGGTTGTTTGCCTTTCAACAGGTGACCTTGGCTTCTCTTCTGCAAAGACATATGATATTGAGGTTTGGATGCCAAGCTATAACAGATATGTTGAAATATCCTCCTGCTCCAACTTTGAGGATTATCAGGCACGCCGCGCGAATATCCGTTATAAGGAAACTCCGAAGGATAAGGCGCAGTTTGTTCACACCTTGAACGGTTCGGGTCTTGCGGTGGGCAGAACGGTTGCCGCTATACTTGAAAACTACCAAAACGAGGACGGCTCGGTAACAATTCCGGAGGTGCTTGTTCCTTATATGGGCACCGATAAAATCACAGGCTAACCCGATATTATATGTATTTTCAGACAATATATACTATATATTGATTAGACTTTATGTAAACCTAATTATTTTCAAAAACAGGCTTATCCACAGCCTGTTTTTGAGGTTATCCACATAAAAAACGGCTGTTTTTGAATATTTTTTATAAGTTATCCACGTTATCCACGGAGTTATCCACGCTTTTCGGGGATAATTTGTAAAATTAAAAAACGGCTTAAAACCGTAAACAAAAAGGTTGACATTTTTAAAAAAATTTTTTTGGAGGCACAATACCTTGATTACGCCGCGTCTTGAAACCATAATAAAGCATGTGAACGGAAAAATAGTAGCCGACATCGGCACCGATCACGCATATATTCCGATTTACCTTACGGAAAATAATATGGCGGAGTATGTCATAGCCTCCGATATAAAAGAAGGCCCGCTTTCGATAGCAAGGGAAAATATTGAAGGTCATAATTTGTCAGATAAAATCAAAACGCGGCTCGGCGGCGGGCTGTCGGTACTCAATAAAAATGAGGCGGACACAATTATTATTGCGGGCATGGGCGGAATACTTATAAGCGAAATTTTGGACTCGGATATTGAAATTGCAAAAAACGCAAGGCTCATACTTCAGCCGATGAACGCCCAATATGAGCTTCGAAAATATCTTCTTTCACACGGGTTTAAAATCACAGATGAGGATATAGCCGTTGAGGGCTTTAAGGTATACAACATAATTATTGCCGAAAACGGCAAACAGGAGCCTTTTGAAAATGACTTTGAATATCAGATACCTAGATATTTAAAACCGCATAAATATTTTAAAAATCTCTATGATAAAAAATACCGCGAATTTACAAAGGTAATAAATGGTATTGAAAATTCAAACGATACTGACGAGGAAAAACTTAAATTATATAAATATTGGCTAAAGGAGCTTGAAAAATATGAAGGCTAAGGAAATAGTTAAAATCGTAGAAGGCTTTTGTCCCGAAAATCTCGCGTATGACTGGGATAATGTCGGTCTTTTGTGCGGCGACGGCGAAAAGAATATTAAAAGCGTTTTTGTGACGCTCGACACAAATCTTACTACCGTTAAAGAAGCAATTTCAAAAAACGCCGATATGATAGTTTCGCACCATCCTATACTTTTGGGCGGTATTAAGAGGATTGACTATACAACCGCCGAGGGTCAGATGATAAAGCTATTAATTGAAAATAATATTCCAATTCTTGCCGCTCATACAAATATGGACACAGCATGCGGCGGAATAAATGACAGACTGGCGGAAATGTTTGATTTATCAGAAGTTGAAATTTTAGAACAGCATACAAACGACCCATCAGTTGGTCTTGGCAGAATAGGAAAATTAAAAAATCCAATTTTATTTAAGGATTTTTCAAAAAT
>CAJOHT010000174.1 GCA_905234305.1 uncultured Ruminococcus sp.
TCATCATTCCCCGTCAGGGATGAAAAATATACCTCGTTGCCGAGAGTGTTAAGAGCTTTCGAGATATTAAAGCCTACCCCCGAAACGTTGGAATTGACCCCGAAAAAAGGATAGTCGATAGGGTAGTATTTAATAGGGAATTCATTTACCGAAACTGTAGTTTCGATATTAACCAGCCCCGATACAAAAAACTTCATAATTATCACCGATTTTATTGTAGCATTTAAACGCGGAAAATACAATTCCTGGTATTAAAGGTAAAAGGCTCGGCGTATATGCCGAGCCCGAAGCCTATTAAAAATTAATTGTTCCGAATATAATACATAGATGAAGACGGAAGTCCAAGCTGATACATAGCTAAATCCGTTTTATCATATATATCATTATTCTGGTGTTCATAACCTAAAAGCTCAAGAACTCCATAAGCTGTCACCCGCGCCAAATGCCTTTTTAAGGTATCGTTCTGTTTATCGGCTGTTTCAATTGCTTTCTCAAACGAAATATACACGTCGCCGATAAAGGGCATATCGCTGTCTTCGTCCTCAGACTCGTTAGGTAATGATAGAACTTCGTACCGCGCGTCCTCGCCGCGATACTTTTGAGAGCGTTCCTCCAACCTTTCGTTGTCGGTAAAGGTGATACCGATTTTAGCCGAGCCCTTGTAGCCTTCGTTCTCAAGCACAGCATGACAGCAACGCCTGAGAAGCATACGAATACCTGTCTCGACTTTAATCTCCTTTTGCTCATCTGTAATAACAACTTTCAACTTATCCGCCATAACCGTCACATCCCTCGGTATATTGAAATAATTTGGTTGTCTCAGATAGTATTAATCTTTTCTAACAGACTAAGTAAGGTGTTTTTCTCAATGTCATCCAAATACGAAAACATTTCAACCCGACGCTCGCTTCTGGTTTCGTAAGCCTCGTCTGCTTTTTCAATACCTGCTTCGGTAAGGGATATAATAGACGTACGCTTGTCGTCTTCGCTTTGGGTACGTTTAATCAGTCCCTTATTCTCGAGTTTAGTTAATACCTCACTCATTGAGCCAGGTTTGAGGTTTAGTCTCTCCGTAATCTCACGCTGGGAAATGTTTCCTGTAAATCTAAGTAGTATTAAAGCGCGGCGCTGACTGTCTTGTCCGCCGTAGAGGTTAGGAATCTTTATGCCTAAATCCCTTAAATTCCAAAGGATTCTATCGTCCACATCCTTTTGGCTATACTCAGATTGACTGACATGGTCAAAAAAATTGTTCGACATTTTAATCTCCACTCAGTTCCGTTAGGTACCTTGAGAACCAATTTAATTATAATACTTTTGACAACACTTGTCAAGGTACCTAACGAAAAAAATTTAAATTTTTTTAAAAATTTTTCACAATTTTTAGGATAGGGAAAAAGGTTGTTAATTTTTTACCAATCCTTATAAAATTATATTTAAACAAGGGGTATTTGTCAATATTTTTTGTTCGGATTTTAGGTAGAAAAATATCGAAAAAATATGTACAACTTTAACATTTTTTTCGGGATAAAAAAGCCTCCCGAAAAGGTGCTTTTTGTAAAAGTGATAAATATATATAGGTTTAGTATGGATTTTTGTTGTTTTTTATGATATAATATTTTTCACATAGTAATAAGTGATCAGGAGGTTATTATGAAAAAAGATTTTAAACGTTTTTCACGTGTTATAAGCGCTATGCTCGCGGTATTGATTTTAGTTTCGGCTTTTTCGGTAGTACAGGTTGCGGCCGCGGATACAGCGGCGGTTGTAACAGGCGAAAAGAGCGGTAAAATAGGCTCGTGCGACTGGAAGTTTGACGAGGGCACAAGTACGCTGACTATTTCGGGAAACGGACCTACTTTAGACGTTAACGGAGAAGACCCTTGGTCAGGACTTCAGATAAAAAAAGCTGTTGTTGAAAACGGCGTTACAACAGTCGGCGACAGGCTTTTCAGCAATCTTTATTTTCTTGAGGAGGCTGTGATAGCGGATACGGTAACAGATATAAAATTCTGTGCTTTTATGAACTGCTCGAATCTTAAAAGCGTAAAGCTACCTGCTTCTCTTAAGACAATCGAGGAGGACGCTTTCTCGTATTGCAATACGTTAAACAACGTGATTATCCCCGACGGATGCGTTGAAATAAAAAGTAACGCTTTCTACGGTACAAGAGCCATAACTGCGATTACAATTCCCGCTTCGGTTAAAACGGTAGGTGTAAGCGCGTTTGAAAATTCGGGACTTGTGAGCGCAACGATTACGGGTAAGAATACTGAGCTTAAAAATTACAGCTTCGGTTATGACTAT
>CAJOHT010000175.1 GCA_905234305.1 uncultured Ruminococcus sp.
TACCCTTGCTTTTAGCGTAGGCTATAGTATCCGCGAGCGCCTTAACGCCCTGCCAGCCGTACATCTCGTAATACGCCGCCTGAGGCTTTACCGCGGGTACGATATCGTACAGCGCGTCGATGAGCGCCTTGTTGAATTCGAAAAGCGCCGCGGCAACGCCTTCCAAGGTCTTGCCGTACTTTTTATAGCACTCGTCCTTTATAAACGAAGGAACATACTCCAGCTTCGGATCCAGCCCCGCAACAGTCGGGTTATTCATTTCAATTATCTTTTTAATCAATCTATCCATAATTTTAATTCTCCTCGTCAAACGTGAACGTTCCTATCTTAACTTCATATCCCCCATATGTTTAATGTCCTATGAAGTTTTGGATACATCGGATACGTTCGACTTTATTTATTTCGCCACTCTCGTCCCCCTGTTAAAAAAAAAAGGGGGACAAGGACAGGCAGTTTAGCAAGGAAGGTAAGTTTTTTACTCCAAATCATAAAGCTCGTAGCGGAAGTTTCTGTAATCCTTACGGTGAGCCTTCTGGAACGCTATAGCTGTACGCGGATGGCTGTTTCTTTGACCCGTAATAATATACGGAATATCAAATCCCCACTGAACTCCCTGCTCCTTAAGAGCTATCATATAATTCTCGATATGGTCGAGTATCGGTTCGGGCTTATACTTAGGATTCTTAAGGAAGCCAATCAAAAGCTCGCTTCGGCAGTTGCCCGCGCCTCTGCCCATACCCATAGCGGTAGCGTCAAGGTAACTTACGCCCTCCTGGAGCGCGTCTATCGTATTACCGAACGCGAGGCTCTGGTTATCGTGAGCGTGGATACCGACCTGCTTGCCGTATTTTTCGGCGTACTCAAGGTACATCTGGGAGGTGCGGCGTATCTGCTCGGGGTAGTACGCGCCGTAGCTGTCCACAATATAAATAGTATCAACGGGACTTTCGCCGAACACCTCAAGCGCCGCCTTTAAGTCCTCGGTTTTTTCCTTTGAAATAGCCATAATATTTATAGCCGTCTCATAGCCGAGCTTATGGAAATGCTCCACCATATCGACCGCCGTCGGGAGCGCGTTAACATAAGTCGCTACTCGCACTAAATCAACGGGACTCTCATTCTTCGGACGGAAATCGTTCATATAATCGCAACGTCCTACATCCGCCATAACGGCTATCTTCATCGGTGAATTGTTCTCGCCGACAATCGCGCGGATATCCTCGTCGTCACAAAACTTCCACTTGCCGAATTTATCGGTCGGGAAAATCTCCTTAGACGCCTTATATCCGAATTCCATATAGTCAACGCCCGCTTTTATATTAGCCCTGTATAAATTCCTTACGAACTCGTCCGTAAAGAAGAAATCGTTGCAAAGTCCGCCGTCACGAAGCGTCGCGTCTAACACGCGCACGTCGTGTCTTACTGAAAGCAGATTACCTTTTGACATTTATCTCACTCCTAAAATTACCTTTTTAAATCTATTATTAATCCTTATATACGATTTTACCGTTTAGAATAGTATACTTAACCTTACCGTAAAGCTCGCGGCCTTTGAACGGACAGTTTTTACTCTTGCCGTGAAGCTCGTTTACATCCGCGATATAATTTTCAGCCATATCAAACAGCACGATATCGGCAGGATATCCGTCCATCAAAGAACCCGCTTTAATACCTAAAATCTCTGCGGGAGCGGTACTCATTTTCCTTATAAGCTCGTTTATAGTTAAAGCGCCTGCTCTTACTAAATTGGTAATGCCCGCCGAAAGCGAGGTTTCCATACCGATTGAGCCGTTCAAAGCTTTCTTAAAATCAGCTGTTTCTTCAGGAGCGTGAGGAGCGTGGTCTGTAGCGATAGCGTCTATAGTACCGTCCGCAAGTCCTTTTATTATCTCTTTTCTGTCATCCTCGCGCCTGAGCGGAGGGTTCATTCTGAAATCGGCATCGCGCCTTAGAAGCTCCTGCTCGGTAAACGAAAAATAATGCGGCGCGGTTTCGCATGTGACTTTCACTCCGCGGGATTTGGCGTCGCGAATCATCTTTACCGAATTTTTGGTGCTGACATGGCAGATATGAACGGGAACGTCGAACGCTTCGGCAAACGATATCTCGCGCTGGGCTCCGCAGTCCTCGGCTGCGCAGGGGATGCCCTTAACACCGAGCTTTCGGGAAACCTCTCCCTCGTTCATTATTCCGCCGTCTGCTATCGGGAGGCTCTCGCAATGAGCGGTGACGGTCAACCCGAGCTTCGGCGCCTTCTTCATAGCGTCGATAAGCATTTTAATATTTTCAACGGGA
>CAJOHT010000176.1 GCA_905234305.1 uncultured Ruminococcus sp.
TTTATGTCCGTTTTGCTCACGCAAAACATGGACTGTGTTCGAATCCACCCAGTATTATCAATGATTTCAACATAAAACAAGCGAAGGTAAACACCTTCGCTTGTTTTATATGGGAGAGGGTGGATTCGAACCACCGAAGTCGTTGACAACAGATTTACAGTCTGCCCCCTTTGGCCGCTCGGGAACTCTCCCCTATTCAGTTAATTAAAAAGCTGGTGGACGGACTCGAACCCCCGACCTGCTGATTACAAATCAGCTGCTCTACCAACTGAGCTACACCAGCATTTTTGAACGCTCGAATATAATAACAAAAATGGCGGTTTATGTCAAGGGTATTTTAAAATTTTTTTAATTATGTCCGATATGGTCGAGAGCAACCTCGATTATCTCATTTACGTGTTCGTCATCCAGACTGTAAAAAACATTTTTACCCTCGCGACGAAACTTAACGAGCTTTGCCGCGCGAAGTGAATTAAGCTGATGCGAAATAGCGGATTTTGTCATATTCAGTTCAACCGCAAGGTCGCATACGCAAAGCTCCGCCCCGTCAAGCGCCCAGAGGATTTTCATCCTTGTCGGATCGCCGAGAATCTTAAAGAACTCGGACATCGCATTGATTTTTTCGTCATCGGGCATATTAAGGCGCGACTTTTCAACCGCCTCGCTGTGAACCGTATCGCATGAACAGATAAGGTCTTTTTCCATTATTCTCACCTCAAAGTGTATTTTAGCATATTTTTAAGGCAGGGACAACCCCCTGCCTTAAGTGTTTATGTTATTTATCCTTTTTTATACCAAACACAAGTCTTAAGACCCCGCTTAAGATTTTCGGACTTTTGACTACGACCACCTTCAAAATAAACACCTCTCTAATTTCGCAACAGAGCAGCGCCGCTGAAGGCAAGCGCAAAAGCCAATATTACAACAAGAAACTTGACGGGCAGAATCATCGAAAACACAAGCCCCAATCCCAAAGCGACAAGGGCAAAACCGATGCCCGAATAATTCTTACGTCTCACCTTAACACCGCCTCACTGTGCTTAAACTCAATACAGTTTATGCGACGCGGCTCTTAAGGGTTAATACTGTTTATTCTTCGGAGGAATCGGAATAATACTGCTTTCTGAACTCCTCGTCGATTTGTCTTTCGTATTCCTTTCTCTCTTCTTCCGCTTTGAGTTCATTTTGCCTTTTAAGCTCGTCCTTTTTCAACTGATTAACGCTTTTAGCCTTATACTTATCTTTTTTGGATTTGAATACGTCAAACTTCTCATAATCCTCCTGAGGAATGTTTATAACTATCCCTCCCGAAAGCATATACTCGGCTATTCTGTCAAGAGAGTATTTATAATACCTTATTGTTCTGGGTATCATAATAAGACTTCCGAAAGCCAAAAAAAGACATATAAAGTCAAAAAGATACCACACAATAAAAAAATTCTCAAAAATATCTACAATAACAAAAAACAGCCAGGAAAGCGCAAAGAAAACGGCAAACTGTATTATCAGCCTTTTAAGCTTTTTACGGCATACATTTTCTGCATTCTTCTGCCTCTCAAAATATTCGTCGGGGCTGATTTTAACGCCTGCATGAACATCCATATTATCACCTCGGAGTATTTCTGTACTTATTATACTCCCTATGTGATCCTTTTACAAGACGAACTAACGCAAAACGATTTGGCTTATCAAAAGCATAATTACTCCCGAAGCGCCCAAAACCGATGAAGTAACAAGCGAAAACGCGTTAACGGACAGGTGCACGCCTATAAACGAGCCAATGAAGTTAACCGCAAAAAGCGAGCCGACGCCCTGAAGGACAGATAAAATCACGGCAGGGATTACTTTTTTTGTTTTTAAAACGGTTACAAAAATTCCCGTAACGCAAATAAATAAAAAAGCATAAAATAATACTATTCCGAAGGTTTTCATTTTTTCACCCGCAATACTGAATATACGGTAAATAATATGCTTTCGGACAAAATATAATGCATTTTCAGAGGGAGCTATGACATTTTCGAGCAAATGCTATGAGCAATTCTGCATACACAAGCAGAGGAACGTCCGTATTGAAGAAAAGCTGTTGATTAACGGGAAAAGAGAATATATCTGCCACGAGAGCCACGACTGCTTTAAATGTGAGAACGGAATTATACCGTATAAGGTCAAAATTTTAAATAATTATTAATTATCGATAAAGCGTATTGACCTGAACGAAAAAATTAAACAGGCCGACGGCTC
>CAJOHT010000177.1 GCA_905234305.1 uncultured Ruminococcus sp.
TCGGAAAAACGACCACCGCGCTCAATCTAGCTGACGGTCTGGTACATATCGGATATAAGGTTTTATTTATCGATTTAGACCCGCAAAGAAACTCCACAACTACTTATGGGGCTCAGATTGAAAATACAAATACCATTGTAGATGTATTAAAAAAAGACTGTAAGGCAAAGGATGCGATCCAGCACATGCCTATGGGGGATATCATCGCGGGCGACCAGCTGCTGATACAGGAAGAAATGTATTTCAATAGCCTCAAAGCGCGGGAGAATCTCTTAAAACGACAGATAAAGGAAATCGAACCGGAATACGACTACATCGTTATGGATACACCGCCCAATCTGGGCGTATATATGATCAACGCTTTAACAGCAGCCGACGGTTGTATCATCCCCATAGAAGCTGAAAGCTATGCGATCGATGGACTCAGTCTCTTAATTGATACGGTTAATGAAGTAGTGGATGCACTCAATGAGGACTTAAAGATATATGGAGTTTTATTGAACAAATACGATGCCAGAAATAAATTGGATCGGATGATCATGGAAGCGCTGCCAGAGGTGGCTAAGCAGAAAAAATTTTATGCTTTTCAGACAGTCATCCGGATAAGCCAGGCTATCAAGAATGTCCAAAGCTTAGGACCCGGCGAGGAAGCCGACAATCGCGTAACGAATCGTTCACTTTTTCAAGCGTATCCGACCAGCAATGCAGCGATTGATTACGCAAATTTTATAAAAGAACTTCTGGAGGTAAGAATACATGGCTAAGAATACAGAAAAAGTAAATGCCATCGGTCTGTTTTCCAATATGAAGCCGGTCAATCAAACAGCCGAAAAAGAAAAGGTGCCTAAAGAGCCGGTATCCTCTCCAAATAAAGGAAATATACCTGTTAACAAAAAAGAGATAAGATCAGAAGCTCAACCCCAGGAAAAAGAAACGGCTCCCATGCCAAAAGAGGTTATGAAAGAAAAATCGTCTCAGGGAGAGCTTGGAGCGCCGGAAGCGATTAGCAAAGCAACCGTCGAGTTTTATATACAAAAAAAGAGAGAGCGAAAAAAAATCCATAAAAGCTTTACGATACCGGAAAGCATCAACAATAAATTTGTTAACCTCGCTCAACAATCTAACATGAGTGAAAATGAATTGCTGAATACCATTCTTGAGCAGGTATTTAAGGATTATCATTAAAATTGACCGGCTTAGTCAATAATCTTGACTAAGCCGGTCAATAAATTATGATATTCAATTATATTAAAGCACATCAAATCCGTTACGCTACACACTACGTAATAGTAGTTGTTTATTATTTATCTTATTTATAATATTTATATGTATTTGTTTACTTAGTACATCGACAAATCTTGATTTTATAGTATTTTTCACTTTGTTTAACGTAAAAAAGAGGGGTTTATAACGTAAGAAAAAGGGTTATTTGGCGTATGAAACAGGTGCAAATCCAGCAAACTTTGGGAGGATACTATTTCGAAAAAGCTTCTAAAAATAGGAATTTACCCGATAAAAAAGGGATGAAAACAGTAGGTAAAGGGGAGGAGCAAGATCCCTCAAAATGCAGGTAGTTCTCCCGAAAAGTTACGTATGTCCCCTTTTTACGTAGTAATTAGGGATAAAATGAGGTTTAACGTATTTTTTAGGGACAGGAAAGCCCCTATTTTTTACGTAGTTTAAAATAAAACAACTATCCAGAACCAGAAAAAAACTTATAGAAATGGGAGATAAGGATACCCAAAGCGGATAGCTGTTTCAAAGGATTACTCTTTAACGTAAGAAACAGGGGCGCTCCATCCCTGTTTCTTACGCACTTTACAATATTTACATAAAAATCTACAGAAAGCAAAGCGCCCCTAAAAACTACGTAAATTATCCCCCAAAATTACGGTATATACAAAATTTTGTATGATATCAGGCTGAAAAAACAAAATATAGAAAATTTAACGTAAAAAATAGGGGTTTCCTGTTGACAAAATAAAATGGAATGGTATATATTTAACGTAGGGATTAGGGGAGCATAAACGTTTATAACGTAGTAAAAGGGGGCAAATCGTGAGTTCTGAGGGGTTCAATACTGCTCTGGAGTCATATTATAACAGAGACGACGAGTATATCAAATCTAATTTTTTAATCTCCGCAAAATATAAATCTACACTGCTAGAGGCCAGATTATTGGCAATGGCTCTGAACAAGGTTTCTTGCGACGA
>CAJOHT010000178.1 GCA_905234305.1 uncultured Ruminococcus sp.
TTTTTCGCTTTAACCGTTATTGATTTTACCGTTACTTTTATCGTGTTGGACTTTTTAGTTTTAAACGGAGCAGGCTCTTCTTTCTCGGGCTTTTTATCGGGTTTTGAGGGAGCTTTTTTCGGGAGTATATTTTCAATAACCGATTTTAAGTGAGTTTCCATAATAAGCGCGTTCGGGAGCTTTTGCCCTGCGGCGAACATTTTTGAGAAATGCCTGTGGCAAAAGCCTTTTTCGTTTGTTTCAATACGGATATTAGGCTCCATCATAGCGTCGCCTACTACGAAGTCAACATAAGTTTCCTCGAGCATTTCCTCCATACGGCAGATAGGACATCTGTCCTTCGGCTTAAACAAATCATTAATCGGTATAGTGCAGATATTTTCTTTCATAGGACACCTCGTAAATATGATAAATTTAGTATACCATAAATTATAAAAATAAGCAGGAAGAGGGAAGTGAGAAGTATAGAATTGTTAAAAACTAATTTCGGAATAAAAATAAAAGGAATTACAGATTTGGATTTAGCTCAGACGCTCGACTGCGGGCAGAGCTTCCGCTGGGTTGAAAACAACGGAAAATTCACGGGTGTGGCTTTTAAGCGCCAGGTCGATATTTATTTTGATAATGACGCTCTCTGTATAGATAATACAACGCCCGAGGAATTTGAAAAAATATGGAGAAAATATCTCGACCTCGACCTCGACTACGGAAAAATCCGCGAAGATATTAAAAAACTCCATCCCGTTTTGGAAGAAGCCTGCGCCTATGCCCCTGGGATAAGAATTTTAAGGCAGGAGCCGTGGGAAGCGCTCTGTACGTTTATAATATCCCAAAACAATAATATAAAAAGAATAAAAGGTATAGTCGAGAGGCTTTGCGGTAGCTTCGGCGACAATATGGGGAATTACTTTACGTTCCCTGATGCCGAAAAGCTCTCTGAGCTTTCGCCCGAGGACTTGGCGCCAATACGCGCGGGCTTTCGCAATAAATACATAATAGACGCCGCGGTTAAGGTGGCGGGCGGCGAGGTTGACCTTGAAAAATGCCGCACCTTAAGCTATGACGATGCTCGTGCCGAGCTTATGAAGATTAAAGGAGTCGGAATAAAAGTTGCCGATTGTACACTGTTGTTCGGACTTCACAGGGTCGAGGCTTTTCCCGTTGACGTGTGGATGAAACGCGCTATGGAAAAGCTGTTTCCCGATATGACGGCGGACGATTTCGGGGAATACGCGGGTATTGCCCAGCAGTATATTTTCCATTACAGCCGTATGCATCCTGATATTTTTGAATAATTACAGAAAAGTATTGAATTTAAAAGCCGGATGTAGTATACTTAATCTGTATATTCATAGATTAGGAGGAATCCTTATGAAAAAAAGCTATAGAAGAATTACTTCGTTAATACTTGTTATGCTTATGGTATTATCTTCCGTTTGCTTTACCGCGAATGCTGTTGGTGAAACAATTACATATAAATATGTTGTTACCTGCAGTGAAGCTATTGCGGGATTTGACGGAGAGATAAGTTATCCGAGTACGCTGAGCGTAAATTCGGTAAGCGGACCTCAGTGGTTTGGAAATAATAATGACAAAATCTGTTTTAACTGGTCCAGTTATGAGGAGCCCTTTGATTTTTCCGACGGCGCGGCTATGGTAACGGTTGTGTTTAACGTTAATGGAGCTTATGACGCGAGCGATATCCATACCGACCTTATTGAGTTTTATAATACCGAACAGGTTCGCGGCGTAGAAAATACCCCTTACTACTTTACCGAAGGCGTTGAGGGTGAAAATGAAACTAAGGGTTATGTCGACTTAGACAACACAACTGCTCCCGAGAAAATCTTAGGTATGGTTTACGAGGATGACGTAGATACCTATAAAGCTACCGACACATATACATGTCCTGAACAGGACGGATTGGTGTTCGCGGGATGGTTTACTGATATCGATTGTAATACTGCTTATACGAGCAGAACAGGTAAGGCGTTCGCGAAATTTGTAGACGAAGATATGCATAAAGTTTATTTTCAAATCCAGGCAGGCACTACAAGGGAAAGCGATAGCACATATGTAAGAATGTTAACGGCAACTGACGATTTGAACTATAGAAGCATAGGTTTTTATGTTTGGAAAAGCGTTGAAAGTAATGCGACAGAAATAAAAAACATTACGAATGCGTATGCAAAAGTAAAAGAAGGAAGCACCTATGCTACTCCGAAAAAGATTTCTAAGGCAGCAAATTGGTTTGAAACATGTATACTTACAAATATACCTAAAAAAGATTTTAATACACAGTTTTATGTTCGAGCGTACTGGATTACTTTAGACGGTACCAGAGTTAAAGGTGAAGAACGGTCTTATTCAGTGGGCGAAAGATTTAACTAATAGTTATTAAAGTATAGAAAGGAAGTGTAATAATGAAAAAGGAATATAAATCTGCTGAGTTTGAGTTAATTAAATACGAGAAGGATGAAGTTGTTTGTTTATCCCCAGGAGTACAAGAAGCTACAGAAGAAGGAACAATAAATTGGGGAGATATTCATTAATCCCAATTGATTAACAAAA
>CAJOHT010000179.1 GCA_905234305.1 uncultured Ruminococcus sp.
AAGGCAAAGCTGCCGACGCATATTCCGATAGTTGCCGATAACTGCGGACTCTCAAAGGACAGTGTAGTGCTGCTCGAGCAGATAAGGACTATAGATAAAAAACGCCTTAAGGAAAAGATGGGTGCTGTTGACGAAAACTCAATGAGTAAGGTCAATAACGCGATTTCGATTTCATTCGGATTACAATAGTAATATTTAAAGAAACGGATCGTTAAATGCGGGTAAGATTAAATAAACTGTTTTCGGTAGTTTTTTTCGCGGTATTTTCGGGACTTTTTATTCTTATAATCAACAGCGGTTACGTTAATGAAAGCGACAGGAATACCTATAATTGTACGTTTTACGAGCGTCAGTGTATTATCGCATCATTACTGCTTTTTACATTGGTTATAACTGTAGCGTATTTTACTTATAACAGAATAATTGACCGCTCGCGGTTTTTAAAAAGCGTTGATAAAAACTATTATGTACCGCTTGTTATAATTACCGCTTGTGCTTTTATTTTTATTTTTCAACTGGCTTCGGGATTTTTACTCGTCTGTGACCCTGTTACGGACGTAAAAATCCTGAACGGTTTTTCGCTTGATTTCGCTAAAAACGGTAATTTTAACTTGGTTAGAACCGATTATATGGACTATTACCTCGTGAAATATCAGAATAATTTTGGTGCATTGTTTATATTTTCGGCGCTGTATCGGCTAAGCTATACTCTTACGGGGAGTATCTCGGTATACCTTCCGATAATGCTGAACGCGTTCGCGATAAATATTTCGATAGTTTTGACTGTGTTTCTTTCCAGAAGTCTTTTCGGGGATAGAAAAGCCTTGTTTACTCTATTTTTATGCTCGGTATTCGCTCCTTTTTATACCTATGCGGCGTTTTATTATACCGACTCTCTTTCAATGCCGTTTATTATCGGCGCGGTATATTTGCTTGCGGTTGTTTTTAAGCGTGAATTCGATTACAAAAAAATAATCCTTACCGTGCTATGCGGTGTAATCATATATCTTGGCTTTAAGGTTAAGGGGAGCCTCGTAATCCTTCTGGTAGCGGGGATATTATACGCGTTTTTGAGGCTGAAGCCGAAAAGAGCCGCGATTATAGGGCTCGCGCTCGCTTTGGGATTCTTGTTTGCGGGTGCGGCTTTTAGTGTTAATTTCAATAAAAGCAGGATAATAAGCGAGAGTTTATCGGAAAGATACCGCTATCCCTATACGCACTGGCTGATGATAGGTCTTAAGGGATACGGCCATTATAATCATAAGGACAGCGAATTCACCCGTAAATTTTCTAATATAGAATTAAAAACCTCGGCTAATCTGAAAAGAATTAACCGCCGTATAGAAAAATACGGCGGCAGAGGTATGATAAAGCATCTTGTCAAAAAAGCGGTCTGGACATGGGAGGACGGGACTTATTATATCTCTCATCATATCGAAAACGCGCTCCATAAAAATACGTTCCATAAGTATGTATTACAGGACGGGGAGCGTCATTTTGTTTTTTATGCTTATAGCTGCGCGTTCCAGTTGTTTTTAATACTGATGATGACGGTTTCCGCGTTTAAGGCGATAAAGAATCCCGAGCCTGGTTTTATGACGCTTATAAGAATAACAGTATTCGGAGCGTTTTTGTTTTTTCTAGTATGGGAAACCCGCTCGCGATATCTTTTTAATCTAACGCCGTTGTTTATCCTTCTCGCGGTTGACGGGATTTCATTTAGATTGTTAAAAAAATAAGGAGCAGTAATTCTGCTCCTTAATTTACGTTATATAGCATTATTCAAGCGCGTCAAGAAGGTTTTGAACCTTGTCCGTTTTTTCCCAGCTTACGCCTAAGTCCTCGCGTCCCATATGACCGTACGCGGCTATGGGGAGGTAGGTTGTGTTAGTTAAGTCAAGCTGTTTTATAATTGACTGCGGACGGCAGTCGAATACCTTTTTAACCGCTTCGGAAAGTTTTTCGTCGCTGTATTTTCCCGTCCCAAAGGTATCTACCATAATCGATACGGGTTTAGCTACGCCGATAGCATAGGCAAGCTGTACCTCGCATTTTTTCGCGAGTTTAGCCGCTACTATATTCTTAGCGATATAGCGCGCGTAATAAGCGGCGCTTCGGTCAACTTTAGTCGGATCCT
>CAJOHT010000180.1 GCA_905234305.1 uncultured Ruminococcus sp.
GGCGCATATGAGCGTCTATGTTATTGACGCCTATAATCATATGGTCAATATCGTTCTTTGTACGAACGGCTTTAAGGCTTACATAGGTAGGCTTACCTTCGAGGATGAGTCTGTAGGTAAGCGTAAACGCTCCGCGAAGCGCGATAGAGCGCAGAACATTATCCTTAGAAAAGGCGGAATCGAACATTTCTCTGTCAGCTTCAAAAATCTGTCCTATAGCTTCTTCGCGGTTTAATCCGAAAAAGTCTTTGCCGCGGTTTTCGACAGCAAGCTCTCCTACAAGAGGATTGGATTTATATTCGATATATTGGTCGGTTTTAAGATTAACATAGTAAAGGCTGATATAGTCCGAGGAAAGCGCCTTAGCTACCTGGGTAAAGGTGATCGACGAGCTTTTTCCGTCCATAACGGCTAAAACCGCGACTGCTACGGCTTTTGTACCGCTGCAGGGATTTTCCGCTATTTTTTTCAAAAACGCGTGCGCGATTGAACCGTTGGTAAGCTCCTCGTTCAAGAGCAGCTTGTTGCCGTTTTCACCGCATGTGCGAACAGCGTTAAGAAAGCCAAAGCCCCTTTTGCCCTCAGTAACAGCGTATTCCATCTTTTCGCCGACAACTATAGCTCCGTAATTCTTTTCCATAAACGTACGGTAGGAATTGTTGCAGCGTATAAGCGCAAAACTTTCGTTGTCGCTCTGGAAAATAGCCATAGGAAGGGTGTTGAAATAATGCTCAAAGGCTTCTTCATCCTCATTGGAAAGGATAGCCAGATCGTAAAGGTTAACTCTGCCGATTGCAGCGTAGTAATCGGACTCTTCGGGATTCTCAAATCCGATTTGTGTTCCCATTATATATCGCTGAAGAATATCTTCGAGGGGAATGGGTCGGCAGAAGTAGTAGCCCTGAAGCATTGTACAGCCTACCTCCCGCAGGAACTCAACCTGATCTAGGGTTTCTACTCCCTCGCAGATCGTATCGATTCCGAGCGCGATAGCCATTCTGATAAGTTCGGTAAGAATAATTTTACTTTTATTGCCGTTGTTGAATTCGTGCATAAAACGAATATCAAATTTAATAAGGTCAAACGGCAGTCCTTGCAGAACGTCGAGCGAGGAATATCCGCTTCCGAAATCGTCCATCCAAACGTTAAAGCCGAGCTTTTTAAAGCGTAAAATCTGAGATTTCATAAACTCCATATCGTTTCCGATTGTACTTTCTGTAATCTCAATATTGATTTTACCGCGTTCTATTTCAGCGTCGTCAACTCTTTTGCGTATCTCCTCAACGATATCGCAGGTATCAAAATCCACGCGCGAAAGGTTTATCGACTCGGGTACTACGTAGAGTCCCGCGCCTGCTTGTATTTTCATTTTTTCAAGGACTTGTTCAAGCACATAAAGATCGAGCTTGTAAATCAGGTTCGCTTCCTCAAGAATTGGTATAAATTCCGCGGGATTTATTAACCCATCATCAGGGTCGATCCAACGCGCGAGAGCTTCCTCGTCGCAGACTCTGCCGTTCGCGGCGCGGATAATCGGCTGGTGATATACCTTTATCCATTTTTCAGAAATAGCGCGGTCAATGTTGTTTAAAATATATTGATGCTTTTCGGCTTTTTTAAGCATTTTTTCGCTAAAATAGCGGAAACGCGAGAGGAAAGTGTTCCGCATCGAATCGCAGGCGTATTTAGCGCGGTCACATTCCGTACTGATGTCGAGAGTTCCGCTTGAGTCGAGAGCGATTCCCGCGCGTACGGGAAGAGGTTTAACGTCTTTTAACGCGGCAAGATCGGAAAAAACCTCAATCAGTTTTTCCTCAAGGCCGTCGTCAGTTGTAAATATGCAAAAATGATCGGAGCCGAAACGGCTACAGTTTTCGTTGCTGAAATGATTTTTCAGAATCTCGGCAAAGCTCCGAAGCAGTTTATCCCCCTCGGAAAAACCGTTTTTGCGGTTAAAAAACTTCATACCGCATAAATCCATATATACGATTGCCGAGGCTTTGCCGTTTTTAATCGCGTTTCTTCTTCCCTCGTCCGCAAGTTCAAAGAAGTAGGACATACTCGGAAGCCCCGTCAGGTAATCGAAATATCTCGCTTTTATTATACTG
>CAJOHT010000181.1 GCA_905234305.1 uncultured Ruminococcus sp.
GCCGCTTATAAGGCGGTTATGAAGCCTACCGAGGGTACTATCCTTACCGTAGCGAGAGTAGGCTACGAGGGCGGACTCGAGGCTTGTAAAAAGACCGAGGATGTTGCCGAGGTATGGGACGCTGTATGCGTAAGCGCTGAGGAAGCGTTAAGAAAAACTCCCGAATATCTTCCCGTTTTAAAGAAAGCAGGCGTTGTAGACGCGGGCGGAATGGGTCTTTACTCTATTTTTGAGGGTATGCTCAAGTATTTTAAGGACGGCGAGATCGTTGAGTGCGATATTGAGAATGTTCAGGAAGAGCTTGAGAACTTCTCGAGTACCGTTGCGGAATTCGACGAGGTAATCAATTTCACATATTGCACCGAGTTTATTGTCGGACGCGATGAGAAAATCACTACTGACCCGAATGAACTCAGAATGTTCCTTGAAACTATCGGCGACTGCGTTGTTGTAGTTCATGACGACGAGATCATTAAGGTCCATGTTCATACCGATAACCCCGGCAATGCGCTTCAGAAAGGACTTACCTTCGGTCAGCTTATAACCGTTAAGGTTGAGAATATGAAGGAACAGCACCGTCAGCGTGTTGAGGATAATGAGGCTCAAAAGGCCGCTAAGAAGCTCGAACCCGTTGAGCCGACTGAGGAAGTCGGATTTGTAGCGGTAGCCGCGGGCGAGGGTATAACTAATCTCTTTATGGATTTAGGCTGTACTCATGTTGTATCTGGCGGTCAGTCTATGAACCCGAGTACCGACGATATTTACGAGGCTGTTATGGCTACTCCCGCCAAGACAGTAATCGTACTTCCAAATAACAAAAATATTATTATGGCTGCCCAGCAGACTGTCCCGATGGTAGAGGACAGGGATGTTATTATAGTACCTACACGTACTATCCCTCAGGGTATGACAGCTATTTTAAGCTATGATCCCGAGCTTTCCGCCGAAAGCAATAAGGATATGATGATGGATGCCGCTAAGCACGTAGCTACGGGTCAGGTTACATTTGCTGCTCGTAACAGTGAGTTCGGACATCATAAAATCAAGGAAGGCGAGATTATCGCTTTGGAGAACGGTAAGCTGACTATTACCGAGAAAACTCCTTCCAAGGCTGTTATTAAACTTGCCAAGAATATGATTAACCACGATACTTCCTTTGTTACTCTTATTTACGGTCAGGATATTTCCGAGGAAGAGGCTCAGGAAGCTTACGAGGCAATTAACGATAAATACGGAAACAAGGTTGATGTTTCGCTTGTTAACGGCGGACAGCCTGTTTACTACTTCGTATTAAGTGTAGAATGATAAAAAGGGTTGCTAAGGCAACCCTTTTTAAACACTGTATTAAAATCGGAGAATTAAGGTAATATGTCTTTGTACGGAATGCGGATTGAAGAATTAAACGGAATAGGAAAAAAACGCGCTGAACTTTTTAATAAGCTCGGCGTATTTTCCGTTGGAGAGCTTTTGAATTTTTATCCGAGGACTTATGAGGACTGGTCCGAAATTACCGATATAGCCGATGTGGAGGACAATACAACAGTTTGTATAAGGGCGGCTGTACATAGCGCTTTTCAGTCTGGTTTTACAAAAACGGGAAAGTATATAGCGAAAACCTATGTCGCTGACGAAACAGGTTTATGCGAGCTTGTCTATTTTAACAATAAGTTTATTGACAAAATGCTGGTAAACGGTACGACCTACCGCTTTTTCGGCAAGGCGTATAACAGCTTCGGCAACGTCAGTATGGTGGCTCCGACTTTTTCGCCCGATAAGGACTCTAATGAAGTGCGCCCTATATATAATCTTACTGCGGGACTTACTAACAATATGGTGGTAAATGCTGTTAAGCAGGCGCTTTTGCTGCTGCCTGAAACGGTAAACGACCCGCTGCCCGAGCATTTGAGAAAAAGATTCGGACTATGTGATTTAAAATCCGCTATAAAGAATATCCATTTTCCCGAGGATACGGACGCGCTGGAATCAGCGAGAAAACGGCTAGTTGCCGAGGAGCTTCTTGTTTTAAATCTCGGTCTTATGGATTTAAAAAATCATAAGCGTACCGATAATTTGAACGTAATAACAAAAGACTATTCCGATGAATT
>CAJOHT010000182.1 GCA_905234305.1 uncultured Ruminococcus sp.
AAGGCTTGAACAAAGTGAAAGCCCGCGCCTTGAGACGCGGGTTGGTAACGGGGCTTATAGCCCACGAGCAAACCACCCGTTTGACGGGTGGTTATGATTGAGAATTGAGAATGAATGACGGGCAGATAGCTCGGATTTGAAAATCAACTCGGTATCCCGAAGGAATTTATATGCTGCTTGCGCAGCAAGCATTTTAATTCGGTCGGGAATAAACGATATTCATATATCGACCTATCTACCCGACCAAAACTATCAACTATCCACTATCAACTATTGACTCTTCGGTTATTTTGGAGGAATACAATGTTCGGTAAGAAAAAGTTTTCCAACAATTCAATAGAGTTTATTATCGCGGGGCTCGGAAATCCTGACAGGAAATACGAGAACACCCGCCATAACTCGGGCTTTATTATGCTCGATTATATCGCAGATAAACTTTCGGTTAAAATAAACCGTGTAAAGTTTAAATCGACCGTTGGCGAAGCGAGGATTAATAATCACCGCGTATTGCTTATGAAACCCTCTACTTATATGAATAACAGCGGTCAGGCGATTGTTGAGGCGATGAATTTCTACAAAATCCCCCCCGAAAATGTAGTAGTATTATTAGACGATATAAACCTCGACGTCGGTAAAATGCGTATCCGTTCCAAGGGCAGCGACGGCGGTCAGAACGGTATGAAGAATATTATCTACTTAAGCGGAAGCGATAAATTCCCGAGAATAAAAATCGGGATCGGAAAAAAACCGAATCCTGAGTACGACCTCGCGGCGTGGGTGCTTTCTAAATTCACTAAGGATGAGTTGAAGAAGCTTGAAAAAGTCGCCGAAAACTGTTATGACGCTGTAGGTTTAATTCTTGACAGGAATATTCAGGAGGCTATGAACCGATACAACTGATATGAATTTTTTAACAGATGTCCTGAAAAACAGCGAAGGTTTTCATAAAATCGAGAAGGCGTTAAAGCCCTCCTCGAGCGTTTGTGTAACGGGACTAACGGAAATCCACAAGTCAATATTGATAAAATCGCTCTGCCATTCTAAAGATGTCGGAGCCTTTTGTGTTGCCCAGGATGAGCAAAAAGCCCAGACTATCGTGAACGATCTTTGTTCGATGGGCTTGAGAGCGTTTTATTATCCCTCTAGAGATTTTATTTTCAGGGAAATAAGCGGAAAATCCAGCGATTTTGAGCATCAGCGCTTAAATGTGCTGTATAAAATGCTTAATAATGAATACGATGTAGTTGTTAGCTGTATTGACGCCGCGTGCCAGTATACGATTCCTCCCGAAAAGCTGAAAAGCTCGGTGCTTCACCTTAAAAGAGGCACGGAGATCTCTACCGAAAAATGTGTAAAGGCTCTTGCTCTGCTCGGATATCAGCGGTTCGATCAGGTTGACGGAAAGGGTCAGTTCTCTCTAAGAGGAGGTATACTTGACTTTTTTATGCCCGACAGCGATAACCCCGTAAGAGTGGAGTTCTGGGGTGATGAAGTAACCGACCTCAATTATTTTGATATTGAAACTCAGCGCAGGATCGAGAACACAACCGAGATTTTACTTACGCCGTCTACTGAAATAATAATCGAAGATAAGGACGCGCTCGCGGATAAAATAAACCAAAAGGCAAATCTGCTTAAAAAGGATAATCAGCAAAAGGCAAAGGAAATACTTTTTAATGAATCTCAGCGTATCCGCGACGGGCTTAGTATTTCCTCAATAGATAAATTTATCGGTCTTGTTTATGAAAAGACTGCCACGCTTTTCGACTATATCGGTAAGGACGATATAGTATTTGTGTCCGAGTTAAAAACCGTTAAGGAACGCGCTCGTGCGGTTGAATTCCAGTTTTCGGAAACTCTTTCCGAGTATTTTAAGGACGGTACGCTCTGCCGAGGCTTTGAAACGTATTCAATTGATTTTAATTCCTCATTAGAATTAATAAGAGAACATCCCGCGGTATTTGCCGATGTGTTCGCATCTGGCGGTTATGATTTTCCGCTTAGCGAGCTTGTCGGGATAACGGCTAAACAGCTCGGGCTATGGAACGGATCTATTCAGTATATTAAGGAAGATATTGAAGCGTACCTCGAAAAAAGCGCCGAAAACTTAGCCGATAATTTAAGAAAAGAAAACTATCCCGCCCAGCTTATCGACAGCAACAGCCGAATAAGCGAAAAAGGCTTGTATATAGCTTCGGGGGCGCTTTCAACGGGATTTGAGTTCCCTTCGGAAAAATTCGCGCTCATAAGCCAGGGACTCAGCTATAACTATAAATCAAAACGTAAAATTCGTAAAAAGAATAATAACGGTCAGGAAATCTACAATCTTTCTGAGCTTAAAAAGGGCGATTACGTGGTCCACAGCACTCACGGAATCGGTATATTCGGCGGAATCCAGAAAATGGATATCCACGGCGTAAAGAAGGATTATATCCGTATAGAATACGCTAAGGGAGATGTGCTTTACGTACCTGTTACCCAGCTCGACTTAGTCGCTAAATATATCGGACCTAAAGAGGACAGCCGAGTTAAAATAAACAGACTCGGCTCGACCGAATGGCAAAAAACAAAAACGAGAGTAAAGGCTTCGGTAAAGGATATCGCTAAGGAGCTTATAGCTCTCTATGCCGAGAGGATGAAGTCGGAGGGTCACGCGTTTATTGCCGACAGCGAATGGCAGAGAGATTTCGAGCTTAAATTTGAGTACGAGGAAACTCCCGACCAATTAAAATGCTGCGAGGAAATAAAACACGATATGTCGCGTATACAGCCTATGGACAGACTCTTGTGCGGCGACGTAGGCTTCGGAAAAACCGAGGTCGCTTTAAGAGCGGCGTTCAGATGCGTAAGCGACTCAAAGCAATGCGCTCTGCTTTGCCCGACAACAATACTCGCGTGGCAGCATTACCAAACGGTGTTAAAACGTTTTGAGGGTTATCCGATAAAAATAGAACTGCTTTCGCGGTTCAGAACTCCAAAGCAGCAAAAGGAAATAATCGAACAATTAAAAAGAGGCGATATCGATTTTATAATCGGAACCCACAGGCTTGTTCAGCAGGATGTGGAATTCCGCGATTTGGGACTCGCTATTATCGACGAGGAACAGCGTTTCGGCGTTAAGCAGAAAGAACGCTTTAAGGAGCTTAGGAAGAATATAGATGTTCTTACTCTGTCGGCGACGCCGATACCGAGGACGCTAAATATGGCAATGAGCGGTATCAGGGATATGTCGGTTATTGAGGAAGCTCCTCAGGACAGGCATCCAGTACAGACCTATGTTCTCGAATACGACAGCGCGGTAATCAACGAGGCGATAAGGCGCGAGCTTGGGAGCCGCCCGATGAGCTTTTATATTGGCTTTGACGCGACTGCGGATTCCCTTACGGCGGGTCATTTCCTTACGATAAT
>CAJOHT010000183.1 GCA_905234305.1 uncultured Ruminococcus sp.
GGCGGGAATAAGGTCGAAAAGCTCCTCTTAAAAAGCGGAAAAGAGCTTAAGGTCGACGGAGTGTTTATCGCGGTAGGGCTCGAGCCGAACTCAAAGCTGCTTGAGGGTATTGCCGATATGGGAAACGGCTTTATTAAGGCTGACGAAAGCTGCGCTACCTCAGCCGAGGGCATATTCGCGGCGGGCGATGTGCGCACCAAGCGCCTCCGCCAGATAAGCACCGCCGTAGCCGACGGAGCGAACGCCGTCCATAGCGTTGAGGAGTTTTTAAATAGGAAATAGCTGTTGACAAAATGCAAATAGCCATATCACAAAACGGTCGAGGTTTTTACTCGACCGTTTTATATATATACAAATATTTTTTCAAATCTACTCTCAGGTTTATTACCTCTACTCCCTCTTTTCGGAGCATATCCTGTTGGAGTAAAGGTCCGCCGAAGCCGAAATTCTTCGCCATATGTCCGCTTGAACTGACAACCCTATGACACGGAACTATTCCCTCATATGGATTTTTATGCAGCGCATTGCCGACCGCGCGGGCTAAACCCTTATTCCCTATCGCGCGGGCGATTTCGCCGTAAGTAGTTACCATTCCTTTCGGAATTTCCTCGGTCAGCTTATAAACCTTTAGTTCAAAATCCGTCATCTCAGTATTGCTGTTGAATAAGGAGGTAAAATTAAATCCTTGCCGTTTAGCTCAACCTTCGCGTCATCCTTAGTCTTAGCCGCGTATAAATCGCCGCGAAGTTTAAGCTCGTTCTTCAGCCCGATAGTTTTCGGCTTTTTAGCGTTAAGATTATGGAACACATAAACCTTCTTGCCCTTATATTCGGTATAATACGAAACGATTTCGTTATCATTCTGTTTATACTCAGAGATTGTTCCGCGGGCGATTTCGGGATTTTGATTCTTGATTTTTATAACGCGCTTATAATAATTCAGCAGAGAATCCTTTTTCTTCTCCTGCTGTTTAACTCCGCCGTAGGAAGCCTGCGAAGACTCCGCGCTCGTCTTTCCGTTTACGATAATTTCGGGGAGATTGTCGCTGTCCCAAATCATCGGCTCTCGCTTGTACTCATCGCCGACAGCGGACGCGTTCTGGGTAAGTCCTATCTCCTCGCCATAATAAATAAACGGGTTACCTGGCATCAGCATATAGAGCGCCGCCGCCATTTTTGTACCCTTAAGACCTGTTGTTTTCAGGAAGTTGGCGCTGCGCTTTTGGTCGTGATTCGAGAGGAAAAAGGCATTAATCCTGTTCTTATTGGCTTCCTTGCTTTTTTTCTCAAATTTTTCTACGGAAGCCACAAGTCCCGCGGCGTTGCTTATACGCACCGCGTTCACAAACGCCCCCGTGGAGTCGGCAAATCCGAACGCGAAGAAGCTGTCTGCGCCAGATTCATACATATCGTAAATCTCGGAATTACCCGTCCAGTTCTCGCCCACCATATATACGTCGGATTTAATCGACTGACATTCCTTATAGAACCATTTTAGAAATTCCTTACCGTCGCCCGTTTTACTTGTGTAATACTTAGTAGCGTCAAGTCGGAAGCCGTCAACCTCGTGCTTGTTAAGCCAGAAATCCGCGACTTTCTTAAAATAATCGCGGGTACATTTCTCGAACAGGTCCCATTCGGGCATAAACGGCGAGAAATTAGATTCATAGTAATAGCCGTTTCCGATTTCGGTATAGTTATCGCCGGGGTTACTGTCGTATTTCGCGATTTCATAATACTTAGCGTCGCGGGATAAATCGCCTTTCAGAGCCTGCTTGCAGGCGCTCTCGAAAAGCGGATGGAACTTTGAGCTGTGATTTAGTACGAGGTCGATAATAACATTAATGCCCCGCTTATGACACTCCTTAACGAGGGTATCAAAATCCTTCATCGTGCCGTAAGCAGGGTCAATCGCCGTGTAATTGGAAATATCGTAGCCGTTGTCGACCATTGGCGAAGGATAAACCGGCGTGAGCCAAATCGCGCCAATGCCCAGCTTTTTCAGATAATCCAAATGCTCGGTGATTCCTTTCAAATCGCCCGTGCCGCTGCCGTTAGTGTCAGCAAAA
>CAJOHT010000184.1 GCA_905234305.1 uncultured Ruminococcus sp.
TAGTGTCGTTTTCTTGCTGTTGAAATGTGATGATATTTTAAAAGTCTTTACCTGTTACTTATACTGAGAGGCTGCCGCTTCATTTTGCGACAGCCCCTTATTCTTATGAAAAAAGTCTTAAAAATTGGTGATGAAATCAACAGAAAAAGAGTTATCTTATTATATTTACAAATTTCGTTTTTTTTGGCTCGCTGCCGTTCGTTCCGAGTTTGCTACCGTTCACTCCGAATTGCTTGACTTTGGTTTTGGCATACTGTACTATTGTGGCAGATTAATGATATATAAAAAAGGGAGGTAGTTTTGTGCAAAAACAGAATATATCGAATGCTGTAATAGGCGGAAGCTGCTCCCTTTTTGTGTGCCGATGTTGCCGTACAAAGCACGGCTGGAAACATCAGGTTTGGTGTGGATTAAGCTCGGTAACAGTACCAGGATGTAAAGAATGCCGATATTTCAGAGAGCGGGACGGCGAGTGTATCCATCCCGCTATTAATAAAAAAAGGAAGGAGGAATTAACCGTATGAAAAAGCTGAATGTGCGATTCGAGCGCGATAAAAAAGCAAAAGATATCGATATATTAATTAAGGCCAGTGAAGAGGACGAGCAGGTAAAGGCTCTTGTGGAAAGCCTTTCGAACAGCGAGACTGATACTCTAACACTGCTTGACGCCAATAACTGCGCGAGTATTGTCGCGGAAAAGGATATAGTGTTTATATCCGCCGACAACAAGCAGATTGCCGTAACAACGACAAACGGGATTTTCCGCGCGAAACAGTCGCTTCAAAGTATAGAGAAGCTCCTTAGCCGCGATTTTCTGCGTGTATCGCGGTTCGAGATTGTAAACCTTAAAATGATAAGCAAATATGATTTTTCAATAGGAGGAACGCTCCGCATAGAGTTCAAAAACGGAATGGAGACGTGGGCTTCACGGCGGTATATTCCTCAAATCAGGGAACGGCTCTCGGGAGAGGAGGGGTACCTATGTTAGCTAAAACATTAAAGCGTATGGGCTTAGGCTTTTTGATTGGCGTAGTTGTCGGCGATTTAATAGCTGTATTGACAGGAACCTCATCCTCGGGCGGAGTGACGTTCACTTCAAAACAACTCCTCGATATGACGGGAGGAAACGCGGCGGTTTCAATGCTTATACAAAGTCTGTTTTCGGGTATTTACGGAGCGTTATGCTTCGCGGGAATTTCGTTCTACGATATCGAACGCTGGCCGCTTGCCCTCGCTACGGCTCTGCATTGCGCGGTTATAGTAATTCCGTTTATTCCTATCGCGCTATTCCTCGGCTGGTTCGGCAGCATAGTAAGCCTGCTGATTATGTCTTGTGTGCAGATTGCGGTATTCTTCATAATCTGGCTGATTTTGTATTTCACCTATAAAAAGCAAATCAGAGAGCTAAATGAGCTTATGGATAAAAAAAGAGAAAAGGATTAATCGAACAAGAGATAATCACATTACTGAAATGTGTAAAACAAATCAATAAGACTACAGTGTGCTGTAAAGCGGAGGCGGAGAACCGTTTCCGCTTTTTTTGATAATGCTACGTTTGTGTCAAAACAAATTATAATATCTAAAAACTATACAGACTATTTGCATAAATATTCGGATGATAATAAACTTGACTTTTAGCGCCTTATATGGTAAAATTTTTGTGTTTTAAACTGGGTTTTTATGTTTTATAATACCTATAAGTTTTAGGACGTTTTTTAAGGCTTGATATGCATATTTCTGCAATATCATATATACATAAAATAGAACTCCGCGGGAAGGAGAAAACGGGGACTATTAGCGCCAGGACCTAAGGGTTGACGAGGGTTGGCAGTTATCGAAAGACTCGGCGGATGCTGCCACGGCTTATGTGCAATTTTGTATAACAGCGGGTCGACAGAGAGAAAAGAAAAAGCAGAATTAACACTGTAACAAAGGTTCTCTTATCGCTGTGAATATCATAAAATAAAAAGAATTGGATGGCTAAAGCCAAAGGAGATAATCAAAATGAGAGTTGTTATTCAGGATAATTACGATAAAATGTGTAAGTGGGCGGCTA
>CAJOHT010000185.1:0-603 GCA_905234305.1 uncultured Ruminococcus sp.
TATTGTTATATAATCATTAAGCAAAATAAAGAAAGGCAGAAATGTCTTCACCTGTGGGGTGCCGTCTGCACGGGTTATACTTATTGTAAACTACGTTAAAGGTATGTTTATTTGTATTTTACGCGGACGGAATTTCTGTCCGCGTTTTTTGTATATTTAACGCTTTGGAGGTGCTTTGTTATCAGTAAGCATGAAATTCAGATCAACGAAGATATTCGTGATAATGAGTTGCGTATAATCAGCTCGAGCGGAGAGCAGTTAGGCATTATGTCGGCTGAAAAAGCTCTTGATCTGGCGGCTAAGGAAGACCTTGATCTCGTAAAAATTGCTCCTCAGGCTAAACCGCCTGTATGCAAAATTATGGATTACGGCAAGTACAAATTTGAACAGGCTAAAAGGGAAAAGGAAGCTCGTAAGAACCAGAAAATTGTCGATACAAAGGAAGTGCGTCTTTCTCTTAATATCGATACTCACGACTTTAACACTAAACTTAACAACGCCGTTAAGTTTTTAAAGCACGGCGATAAGGTTAAGGTTTCTATCCGTTTCCGCGGACGTAAATGGGACATTCCGAGTTTGGGTATGACCTTATGAAGAGATTTT
>CAJOHT010000185.1:679-2622 GCA_905234305.1 uncultured Ruminococcus sp.
AAATAAGTAATTAGTTAAGGAGGATAAATATTATGCCAAAAATTAAAACTCACAG
Organism: uncultured Ruminococcus sp.; assembly: GCA_905234305.1. GTDB lineage: Bacteria > Bacillota > Clostridia > Oscillospirales > Acutalibacteraceae > Ruminococcoides. The sequence goes on from CAJOHT010000185.1 coordinate 735, forward strand.
CGGAGCTAAAAAGCGTTTTAAGCTTTCTAAGAACGGTAAGGTAATCCGCGCTCACGCTAACAAATCTCACATCTTAAACAAGAAAACAAGAAAACGCAAGAGAGGTCTTCGCCAGACTGCTTGTGCTGATAAGACTAACGTTGCTCAGATTAAACGTCTTATCCCTTATAAATAATTTAAGATTTGAAAATTCTAATTAACGGAGGTATTTAAAATGGCACGAGTAAAAGGTGCGATGGCTACTCGCAAGAGAAGAAAAAAAGTATTAAAACTCGCCAAGGGTTATTTTGGTTCTAAATCAAGACATTTTAAAATGGCTAAACAGGCCGTTATGAAAAGCGGTAACTACGCTTATATCGGACGCAAGCAGAAGAAAAGAGATTTCCGTCGTCTTTGGATTACACGTATTTCTGCCGCTTGCAAGGCTAACGGCACTAACTATTCAACATTTATGAACGGCCTTAAAAAAGCAGGAATTACGCTTAATCGTAAGATGCTTTCAGAAATCGCTATTGCCGATCCCGCTGCTTTTACAGCTTTGGTAGAGCAGGCAAAGGCTGCAAAATAATAAAAACGTAATTGCGTTTGGGATAACCCAAACGCTTTTGCTATTTTAAGAATTTTAAAAAATGATAAGAATAACTTCTAAAGACAATACATTAATTAAACATATCGCAAAACTCAATAAAAGCGCGAGATATCGCAGAGAATGCTTTGAATTTACCGCCGAAGGCTTAAGGCTTTGTCTTGACGCTTTAAACTCGGACGCTGATATCGAATCGCTTATTGTATCTGAGAAATCCTACGGAAAGCACACTGATGATATTAATAAAATAGCGGAGGTATGTGAAAAATCCTATATAGTTCCTGACTCGTTATTCAGCCGCATATCCCAGACGAAAACACCGCAGGGGATACTGTGCGTTATAAAAACTCTTGACAAACCTACGCTATTTGATAAAATGTTAATTGGTGGAAAGTACGTCGCTTTGGAAAACATTCAGGATCCCTCTAATCTCGGCACTGTTCTGCGTACAGCTGAAGCGGTCGGAGTTGACGGCGTAATACTGTCGGATGATTGCTGTGATATATACTCTCCTAAGGTAATAAGGGGGAGTATGGGCGCTGTTTTCAGGCTTCCGATTTTAACTTCAGAAAGTATCGAGAGTTTTATAAGCGAGCATAAGGAACTTAGTTTTTACGCTTCTGTTGTTGATAAGGGCGCTGAAAAGATTACCGATGTTGAATTTGAGGAGCCTTGTGCGGTTATAATCGGTAACGAGGGTAACGGGATTAAACAGTCGACGATTTCCGTATGTGATAAAAAAATTACTATACCTATGAACGGCAGGGCCGAGTCGCTTAACGCGTCAGCGGCTGCCGCTATAATAATATGGGAACTGATTAAATGAATACTCTCAGGTATTGGATATGGTTTACTCAGACAATCGGATATTGTACTGCTAAGGCTAAACAGCTTACCTTTCTTTACGACAGCGTTGAGGAGTTTTATAACGGCGGGGAAGATGAATGGCGTTTTTGCGGACTTTTCTCTAACAAAGAGATTGAAAAAATGCGCGACGTTCCTTTGTCTGTTGCGGATGAAATAATCGCTAAATGTAATCAATATCAATATGAGATTCTTTGTATTGACAGCGCGGGATATCCTGAGTGCTTATTTGAGATTGATGATCCGCCTGCCACACTATATGTGTGGGGCGCTTTGCCCGATATTGACGACAGAATGTCGATAGCGGTTATAGGTACCAGGCGGGCGTCTATGTACGGGATAAAATCCTCGTATGATATCGCTTATAAACTCGCTAAATCAGGAGTTACGATAGTTAGCGGAGGCGCGTTGGGTGTTGATTGTTCATCTCATCTCGGT
>CAJOHT010000185.1:2673-4626 GCA_905234305.1 uncultured Ruminococcus sp.
TACGATTATCTTCGGGAAAATGCTAAAATGCGGAGTGATATTACGTATAAGGGCGCTGTTATTTCCGAGTATCCGCCCGATACCGAGCCGTACAGCTTCCATTTTCCGCAGAGAAACCGTATTATTTCTGCTTTATCTGACGGTATACTTGTTGTTGAGGCGGGAAGTAAAAGCGGTTCACTTATTACCGTCAGCCGCGCGTTGGAGCAGGACGCGTCCAAGAAGATATTTGCTCTTGCGGGACCTGTGGACTCACATTTTGACGGTTCCAATAAACTTATAAAAACAAAGGTAGCTACGCTTGTCACGGACTATCTCGATATTATTAACGCGTTTGACAGTGTATATGTTACTACCGAGCTTGATGTTACGGCTCAGCCTCCCGAGGATGTTATAGATGTAATCCCGATAAAGGGTAAGCCTCCCAAGGATATAAACGGATTGAAAACCTATGATTTATCTGAGGTTCCTGTTCATAAAACGGATATAGAGCTTACCGATATTGAGAAAGAGGTTTATTACGCTATAGACCACGAGCCTGTTCATATTGATAAAATTGCTGAAATAACGGGTATTCCCGTTTTTAAAATTCTTCCCGCGATTACCTCGCTGGAACTTAGAGAGCTTATTAAATGTGTTCAGGGAAGAAGCTATAGATTAGTATAATATTATTATATTTTTATCGGCCCGCGGTAAGAATTTTTATGGTTTAATAATGCGGGCGGAAAGGTTATGAAAACAATGTCAAATTTAGTTATTGTGGAGTCACCTGCTAAAGCTAAGACGATTAAGAAGTATTTAGGCAAGGATTTTAATGTTATTGCCTCAATGGGTCACGTTCGTGATTTACCTGACGCGCGACTCAGCGTTGATATAAAGAATAATTACGAGCCTAAATACTCTATTATAAAAGGTAAGGAATCTCTTGTTAAGGATATTAAAGCTCAAGCCGCTTCCTCGGATAAAATATATCTTGCGACCGACCCCGACCGTGAGGGCGAGGCTATTTCATGGCACTTAGCTTATATTCTTGATTTAGATTTAAATGATATGAACCGTGTTGAGTTCAACGAAATAACAAAATCGGGTGTGAGCCGCGGTATGAGCGCTCCGAGAAGCATTAATCTTAATCTTGTTAACGCTCAGCAGGCTAGACGTGTACTTGACAGACTTGTCGGTTACAAGCTCAGCCCCTTCATTTCCCAGAAAATCAGACGTGGAATGTCCGCGGGACGTGTACAATCTGTTGCAGTAAGAATTATTGTTGACAGAGAAGAAGAAATAAGAGCGTTTAACCCCGAGGAATACTGGACTATTGACGCTAAGTTTATTCCTAAGGGTTCTAGAAAATCTTTCCCTGCGACTCTTTATCTAGGTAAAGAAAAAATTACGACTCAACAGGAGGCTGAAAAAATCCTTGCTGAGCTTGAAGGCGCGGATTTTATTGTAAAAGACGTAAAACACGGAAGCCGTAAAAAATCTCCCGCTCCTCCTTTTATTACCTCAACCTTACAGCAGGAGGCTTCTAGAAAGCTTGGATTTCAGTCAAGACGTACTATGCGTGTGGCTCAGGAATTATACGAGGGAATTGAAATCGACGAAATGGGAGCGACAGGTCTTATAACATATATGAGAACCGACTCGTTAAGGATCTCATCTCAGGCTATTTCCGAGGTAACGGATTATATCGCTAATAAATTCGGAGAAAAATATCTCCCTCCGAAGCCCAGATTTTTCAAATCCCGTTCAAACGCTCAGGACGGACACGAGGCCATCAGACCTACTATGCCGTCTCTTGAGCCTGAAAAAATAAAGAATAATCTTACTTCCGACCAATATAAACTCTACAGCTTAATATGGAAGCGTTTTGTCGCTTCTCAGATGTCCGATTGCCTTCAGAAAACAACCAGAGCTGAAATCGAAGGCAATGAGCATATCTTTAAAGCATCGGGA
>CAJOHT010000186.1:0-1913 GCA_905234305.1 uncultured Ruminococcus sp.
TTTTATTATATTCACAATACGTTCTTTGTTAATAAATTAATTTAAAACAGGTCGGGAGACGAAGGTTAATGCTTTAACTATTCTTTCTGCCCGACCTATTCTTATTTTTTACTTCTTAATTCTTGTTTCCTAGGCCCACGGGTCATCCGCGACCGCGGGTCTTATTCCTACTAAAATCTGTTGCTCTAAAAGGTACCATACTCCCGTCGAGGGTTTTAGCCTTAGCCTGAACTGGCGGGGATTGTCGGCGCCGCCGCTGTTTACGTGGAGCGTAGCGTAGTTCTCATTCTGGAATGAATATGGGTTTGAGAAAATCGTGACGGTAAATGGTGTGTCGGGGGTATAGTTGTTTTCAGGTTTTGCGCCCTTAAAATACGAAAACGGAACCAGCTTGCTGTCACGTAAGCGATCCTTAATAAAGCTCTCCTCGTACGGTGAAAGCGGAGCGGGTCCCTTTAGAAAATTGAGCATTTCCTTGCCGATGTTCTCGTCCGCCGCGTACGCGCATAGCGCTAAAAGTGACAATGCCGCGGTCTTGTACGGAGTGTCCATAACTGCCTCGGGTAACGCCTTAAGCTCCGCAAGACTCTCGGGAAGCCGTTCGAATGTAAACGTTACCGATTCATTTCCTTGATTTTGTTTAGCGGGATTAACCGCCTTGTTAGCCTGGTTTAAAATATTATCAAATAATCCCATTTTTTAATGTCCACGTCAAGCGTGAGCGTTCCTTTCTAAAGATTTATATCCCCCGCACAAAGTGCCTATGTCAGGTTTTGGATACTTGGGAAATGTTCTGCGTTCGACTAATAGCTAATACTTATTACCTTTTACCTATTACCTTATAATTCTTAATCAAAAAGGCTGGACGTTACCGCCCAACCTTTTATCATAATACAGCCTTGCTAAAACCGCCGTTGATGAACATTTTTGTTTTATAAAACTTTTCCAAAGGCGGATTTGGCTCCACGGGCTCCGTGGCGGATTTGGCTGTCGGGGCTCCCGACTATGCCCAGTTAAGGGTATCGTTATAGATATTGATATAATCCTGAGCGGAGCGTTCCCAAGAGTTATCGCTCATCATCGCTCTCCACATCAGCTTATGCCAGCCTTCGTTATCCTGAATACCCCACAGCGCTCTTCTTACAGCGTGCTGTAAATCGGCGGTATAGTAGTTCGCGAAAGTAAAGCCGTTGCCGTAGCCGTCGGCGCTGTCAAATACGGAGTCCTTAAGTCCGCCTGTTTCGCGTACTACGGGGATCGTGCCGTAACGGAGCGCGATCATCTGCGAAAGTCCGCAGGGCTCCATCTTAGAGGGCATAAGGAAGATATCTGCGCCCGAGTAAATCTTACGCGCGAGTTCGGGAACAAAGCCCTGACAGAAGCAGAGTCTGCCCGGATATTTCCACTGCATATCGCGGAAGAACTGCTCGTATTCCTCATCGCCCGAGCCGAGAATTACAAACTGCATATTCTCTGTGTTCATAAGCTCCTCAAGACCCATACGAACAAGGTCTAAGCCCTTATGCTCAACAAGACGAGTTACCATAGCTACGATAGGAATATCCCATCTCTGCTCTAAGCACAGGCGCTCCTGTAATTTCTGCTTACAAACGCCCTTGCCGCTCATATCGTCCTTGGAATAGTTGCAGTAAAGCTGGTAGTCGGTTTCGGGGTTATAGCTCTCGAGGTCGATACCGTTCTTAACGCCGCAGAGCTTATAATGACGGAGGTTAAGCTCGTTGTAAAGTCCGAAGCTGTACCACGGATCGCGGATCTCAAGCGCGTATGACGGAGAAACGGTTGTAACTCGAACCGCTGTTTCGATAGCGCCCTTTACCATATTGAGCTTGCCGTCCATTTCGAGGATTTTTGTTTCCTCGGCGGGAATACCTACGCACTCGGTGTTAACTTCC
>CAJOHT010000186.1:1961-5027 GCA_905234305.1 uncultured Ruminococcus sp.
GGATTCTTCGAATAGAAGAGATAGTAGTAAGTAGGAACTAAAGCGGTCTGCCAGTCGTTTGTATGAATGATGTCGGGATGGAAGTCGATATAAGGAAGCATCTCGAGTATTGCGCGCGAGAAGAAAGCAAATCTCTCGGCGTCGTCGTATGAGCCGTAAAGGGTGCCGCGCTTAAAGTAATATTCGTTGTCGAGGAAATAGTAGGTGCAGTCGTTCCAGCGTGCCCAGAAAAGTCCGCAATACTGATGTCTCCACGCAACGGGAACCGTAAAGTTCGCGATGAAGTTCATCTGGTTTTTAAGGTCCTGAGGAATTGTGCCGTATAAAGGCATTACAATTCGGCAGTCCTGACCCTTACGGCAGAGCGCATGGGGAAGCGAGCCTGCTACGTCGGCAAGTCCGCCCGAGCCCGCGAAGGGATTGGCTTCGGATGTGCAATAAAGAATTCTCATATCGTTTCCTCCTATTTAATAACCGATTTCTTTTCAATATGAATCGGATATGAGTCAGCGCCAGCCATAGATTTGAACGGCGCGATTTCTACGTCCTTATCAATAATGAGGTAGTTTAAGTTACAGCCTTCTCCGATTTCGGTATCCTGCATAATGATACAGTTAGATACCTTAGCGTTCTTGGCGATATGAACGCCCTTGGAGATTACGCAGTTCTCAACCTCGCCCTCGATAAAGCAGCCTTGGGATACAAGCGAGTTTTTAACCGAGCTTGTGAGTCCGTATTTACACGGAGCGTCATCTCTTACCTTGGTAAGGATAGGTCTGTCTAAACGGAAAAGCTCTTTTCTGAGTTCGCCGTCCATAAGCTGCATATTGAACTTGTAATACTCGTTCATAGAGCTTATAACCGCGCAGGTTGACGGACATTCATAAGCGTATACATCGTATTCGCCGACGCATTTCTGAATAATACGGTCAAAGTCGAGTTCGTTTTCGCTTATAGCCTTGTTTATTAAATCAAGGAACAAATCTTTCTTTAAGATCATAGTTCCGAGATAAAGGTTGCATTTGCCCTTTACGTTAGGCTGGATCAAAACGTTTTCAACCTTGCCTACGTTGTCGTGAGTAATAGTAATCGGGGTGAACTTTTCGGGTACCATCATATTCTTGTAAACAAGGGTGATATCCGCGTCGTTTACCGAATGGAGATAGAAAAGCTCATGTTGCTTTCGGAAATGAGAACGTATTCCTCGTCAGCGTCCTGGAAATATCCTCTGAGCTGATAAAGCGTCTCGATTTTATTAGCGAAGCTGACGCCCGCGTAGGGAGGAAGAATAGTGATTCCGCTTCTTTTCTTAGATAAATCCCACGCCGAGCCTGAGCCGATATGATCCATAAGCGACATAAATCCGCTTTTGGCTACGATACCTACGTTATTGACGTTGGAGTTCGCGAGATTGGAGAGAACGAAGTCGATCATTCTGTATTTACCGCCGATAGGAACTGAGGCGGTGGTACGGTGAGCAGTAAGCTCGGTCAAGGTAGTTTCACAGGAATTTGAAAAAATTAATCCTAAAACATCATTACTTTTCATAGCTTATACCTCCATATCCTTATCAATCATAGCCTTAGGAGGTACCACAACGTTGTCGCCTATCTTAAGGTTGTCGCCGATAACGGTAACGCCCCAGTCGTCGCGGTTCTTAACCGCGCTCGGGTTTGAGCCGATTTTAGCGTTTTTGCCGATAACGGCGTTTTCCGCTACGATAGCGAACTCAACTGTCGCGCCTTCCTCGATTACAGCGCCGGGCATAATAATCGACGAGTTAACTACAGCGCCCTTGCCTATGGTGACGCCCGCGAAGAGGATCGAGAACTCTAAGTCGCCCGCTACGTTACAGCCGTCGGCGATAAGCGAATTCTGGATTACAACTCCGTCCGCGATATAGTGAGGCGGCATCATCGGGTTGCGCGAGTAAACGTTGTTGAGGTCTAAGGTTACGTTGGGGTCGAGAAGATCCATATTAGCTTCCCAAAGACTGTCGATAGTACCTACGTCCTTCCAGTATCCCTCAAACGGATAAGCAAACATTCTCTCGCCCGCGTTGAGCATTGCAGGGAGGACGTTTTTACCGAAGTCGTTCGAGGAGTCGGGATCGTTAGCGTCGTCAATAAGGTATTTCCTGAGTTCCTGCCAGTTGAAGATGTAAATACCCATCGACGCGTTTGTACTCTTCGGATGAGCGGGTTTTTCATCGAATTCGTAAATAGAGCCGTCCTTGTTGGTATTTAAGATACCGAAGCGGGAAGCCTCCTCTTTAGGAACATCGATTGCCGCGATTGTACAGGCGGCGTTGTTTTTCTTATGATATTCAAGCATATCATTGTAATCCATCTTGTAGATATGGTCGCCCGAGAGGATAAGTACATAATCGGGATTATATCTGTCGATGTAGCTGATATTCTGATAGATAGCGTTAGCTGTTCCCGAATACCATTCCTTACCGCCTTTAGCTTCGTAGGGGCTTAAGCAGTTAGCGCCTGAGTGCATACCGTCGAGATCCCACGGCTGACCGTTGCCGATGTACTCGTTGAGTACCAGCGGCTGGTACTGGGTGAGAATTCCGACAGCCTCGATGCCCGAGTTAACGCAGTTCGACAGAGGGAAATCGATAATTCTGTACTTTCCGCCGAAAGGTACCGCGGGCTTAGCGAGCTTCTTAGTCAGCACACCGAGTCTTGAACCCTGTCCTCCGGCAAGAACCATAGCTACGACCTTTTGTTTAGGTATCATTTTCTTACCTCCGTTTTATATATAAATTGATAATTGAGAATTGAGAATTGAGAATGTCGGTCGAGAATATGAGTTTGATTAGGAAATAACGTTTATTTCCCGACCGAATCGGTATTTCGCTGACGCGAATCGGCGCAATTCTTAATTCTTATTTTTTACTTCTTAATTCTTAATCGGCTTTATCATCGGCTTAGGTACCTTTTTAGGCACTTTTTTAGCGGGCTTTTTAGCCGTTTTTTTCTTTTCGGATTTTTCCTTTTTAGGACGTTCCTTTTTCTCTCTTAATTTCAGGAAGCTGACCGAAAGCGGCGGGATCGT
>CAJOHT010000187.1 GCA_905234305.1 uncultured Ruminococcus sp.
CCTCCCCGGTATTTTTTAATGGCAGGCTACAACGTAGCTCCGCTGGAGAATTTAGTGGAGCAATTTGAAAAAATGCCTGGTATCGGTTATAAAACCGCCCAAAGGCTTGCATATTATGTACTTAATATGTCAAAAACAGAAGCGGAGGATTTTTCTAAAGCGATAACCGAAGCCCACGAAAAAATCCGCTACTGCAAGGTATGCTGTAACCTCACCGACCGTGAGCTTTGCCCCGTATGCGCGAGCGAAAAGCGCGATAAAAGCGTTATCTGCGTTGTTGAAACTCCGAGAGACGCTATGGCTATGGAGGCTTGCGGCGAGTATAAGGGCACGTATCATATTCTGCACGGCTCTATCTCCCCTCTTAACGACGTAGGTCCCGACGATTTAAAAATCAAGGAGCTTATCGCCAGACTTTCGGGAGATGTCGCGGAGGTTATTATGGCTACCAACCCGACTGTTGAGGGCGACGCAACGGCGATGTATATATCCCGACTGTTAAAGCCTATGGGCATTAAAGTCACCCGACTCGCGTACGGTATACCCGTAGGCGGAGACCTTGAGTACGCCGATCAGGTAACGCTGGCGCGCGCGCTGGAAGGCAGGAATGAACTTTGAGTGATGTTATAAAAACTATCGCGAAAAACAAAAAAGCCTATCACGATTACTTTGTCGAGGAAACCTTTGAGACAGGTATTGAGCTTAAGGGCAGCGAGGTAAAGTCAATCCGCGCGGGCAGAGTTAACCTTAAGGACAGCTGGTGTTCAATAGTTAAGGGCGAAATATTCGTAAACGGTATGCATATTTCCGTTTATGAACAGGGCGCTGTATGGTGCAAGGACCCGCTGAGGGTACGAAAACTCTTAATGCACAAAAAAGAGATTATGAAGCTCTTCGGGCAAACTCAGCAACAGGGCTACGCGGTTATCCCTTTAAGCATATATTTTAAGGGCAACCATATTAAGCTCGAAATCGGACTGTGCAAGGGTAAAAAGCTCTATGACAAGCGCGAGGATATGGCGAAGAAATCCGCGAAACGTACTATCGAGCGAGAGCTTAAGGAAAGAAATTATCGCTGATAATTTCTTTCAGTGGATAGTGTATAGTGGAAAGTGGATAGTGAATGACGAGCAGATAGCACAGCTGAATCAATCTCAACGGGTTCCCGAAGGAATTTATATGCTCCGCAAGCGGAGCTTGCATTTTAATTTGGTCGGGAAATAAACGTCATTTATCTATCAATCTGTCTACTCGACCAAAACTATCAACTATCAACTTTCAACTATCAACTTTTAAATATCATGGGGATGTAAAGGTTTCGACGGGGGTTTTGAAGCTTGGTAAGCGAGTAGCGGTGTGGAACCGCTATAAAATCCACATTTTTTAAATATAACTGGCAAAACTGAAAAGATTGCTTTAGCAGCGTAATTTTAGCTGCTTGTCCTGCCAAAGAGTACCACGGCTTCGGCAAGGGCATCGATTAGTGGTAAATGTGAATCGAGGATAGCTCCGCCCTCGGTCACACATCAAGAGCTATCGATTAATACAGCCTGTTATTGGGCGGTATTTTGAGAGAAAATAAATCAATAACTACACTCGTAGAAAGCCTCGTGAATGAACTTTCGGACGGGGGTCCGATTCCCCCCATCTCCACCATAAAAACTGACAGCCGTCCTCGACGGCTGTTTGTTTTTATAATATAAATAAGAGTCGGAGCCGACCGTTAAGAAAATGCTCCGGGGGAGCATTTTTAGGGAGGAGCGCAGATGAAGCCTTTCCCAAAAACGTGAACCCCACAAGCGAGATGTATTTTTCCCCTAATCTAAACGCACCTCATCTCCACCACGAATAATAAGATGAGGAATAGTCGTCCGTCTCGCGCTAAGAGCGCGCTCGCCGCACTCCTTATTTTGCGCAGCGCTTTTGCTCCCTTTATCCGCCGCAGGCGGCGGTCGCAACGCTACATTAAGAAAACAGTCCGGTGGACTGTTTTTAGCCCGTCGGCTAGATGAAGCCTTTCCCAAAAACGTGAACCCCACAAGCGAGATGTATTTTTCCCCTAATCTAAACGCACCTCATCTCCACCACGAATAATAAGATGAGGA
>CAJOHT010000188.1 GCA_905234305.1 uncultured Ruminococcus sp.
GAGTATGTGTGCGATTACGAAAACACCCTGTACGCTGTAAAAGCGTATAAAAAGGTATGGAATTGGAATGATTACAGCGAGAGATCGAATACCGTACCTCTTACTACTATTTCAGATATGATAGAAATAGTAGGTCACAGGGGAACAATGGATAAAACTCCGCCCAATACGCTGATAGCTTATGAAAAAGCGTTTGAGAGCGGTTACAAGGGCTTTGAGACCGACTATTGGGAAACGTATTCGGGCGACCTTATCGTATGCCACGAAAAGGATATGTCTATCTCAACGGGAGTATATAAGAATGTTAAGGAGCTTACGGAACAAACGCGTAAGGATTATCCCGTTACTAAGGGCGTTAATGTCGATAAGTACGCTACACAGTATCTTCCTTCCGTTGAGGAAGCCGTACAGTCCGCGGCAACATTTAAAATGAATATATATCTACATACAAAAAATCTAAATTTCTCTAACGAAGCTGTCGAAAAAGTCGCTAAAATAATCGAGAAATATAAGATGGAGGATAAAGCTACGGTGTTTACGCCTCGTAAGGACGTTTTCCTTAGATTAAAGGCGCGCAATATACGTACAGGCTTCCTTATTTTACCCGAATCCGCGGATGATATAGTATCCGCAACTGAGTTTGCGGGTAAGAATAAAGCCGATGTACTGTTGATGCATTATACCCCGTATCTTAAGAAAAAGCATATTAAGACAGCTCATAACTATAATCTTAAGGTAGGCTGTTATGATACAAGCAACCGCGAGTCGGCGTTTGAGCTTATTGAATTAAATGTAGATTTTATGATAACAAATAAAGATTTTCTGAATTAGGTGAGTTTTTGAACAGTTTAAAAGTAAAAATAACGGCGTTATTACTCGCGATTTTCAGCTGCGTTTTAATGACATCCTGTTCACAACTTAATAACTCCGATGACGGAAGCGCTAAAGCCCTGGAGCAGTCGCAGATCCCTACAGAAACAAATACGACAGCATCCGAGGCTGAGGAGAGCCTTGCCCGCGATGACTATATGTTTGCGGCTCACAGGGGCTATTCGGGAGAGTATCCCGAATCAACCGCGGAGGCGTATAAAGGCGCGTTTAAAAAAGGCTTTGACGCCGTTGAGTGTGATGTATGGGAAAGCTATAGCGGAAGCCTGCTTATTCAGCACGACCCGACTACCACCCGTACTACGGGCAAGCGTGATTATATCTGGAGACTTAATAAAAAATCGAGATATAAGTACCCGATGAAATACGGAAGCAATATAGAAAAGTATAAGGGTAAAAAACTTGTTGTTCCTACGCTTCAGGAGGTTTTAAGAATTGTAAAGGATAATAACGGTTATCTTTTCCTTCATATAAAAAACAACAGCAAGTATTCTCTTTCCGATAAGGGCGTCAATAAGATTATGAGGCTGCTTCACGATTACGGGCTTCAGGATAAAACGCTGATTTTCGGCGGTATGGATTTTGTTAAGCCTTTTACTGGTTACGGCTTTAAAACAGGACTCTTCGCTACTCCTAAAACAAGAAAGCAGTTTGTATATATGGCGAATTGGTGTGAGAAAAATAAGGTCGATACTATGGTGTTGGCTAATATGAAATGTTTCAGGTCTTACAGATACGACAGGGGAATTGCAAAATTCCTTAAAGGAAAAAATATGGATTTCGGGCTATATAAGGTAATACGAATATGCCCGCGATATGGGAGCATGGTTTTCTATGTCCGATAATAATGTCCGATAGTTTTTGTGAGATATTTTTTACTATAGTTATTGATTATTACCCTGATATTTGATAAAATAAAATAAATGACTACCACTAAACACTAATTAAAAATAGAACATTCTTTGTCTGCTTTTAATCAGTTTTAGTTAGAAAGAACGGGATTTTTAAATATGATTATTCTATCAGTTGATTTAGGCAAGGCGAGAACAGGTCTTGCAATATGCGATAAGGGCGAAATGCTTGCTTCTCCGCTTGCCCAGATTAATGAAAAAAATATGGATGTTTTGCTTGATAAGGTGTCTAATGTCGCTGTCGCGAGGCAGGTTGAGATGATAATTGTCGGACTTCCTAAGAATATGGACGGAACCGAGGGCGATTCCGCTAAGGACGCGCGAGATTTCGCGGCTAAACTTAAGGAAAGAACTAAGCTGCTCGTGCGTATGCAGGATGAACGCGGGACTACCATTACCGCCCATAAGTACCTTAACGCTACGAATACGCGAGGGAAGAAGAGAAAAAATGTTGTCGATTCCGTAGCCGCGACAATTATTCTGCAAAATTTTCTTGACAGTCGTAATCATTAAATCTTACATATATGAAGTTTTGAAATGAAAGGATTGATTTTATGAAAAAAAGAACTAAGATTATATCCGTTATTCTTGCGGTTATGATGCTGGCGGGAGTTTTCTCCTGCTTCGCGGTATCCTCAAGCGCCGCTGACAACGCGCTGCTTAAGGACGTTGAGGGTTCGCTTATTCTCCATTGCTGGTGCTGGAATTTCAACACTATCAAGGACAATCTCGAGGATATAGCAGCGGCGGGTTATTCCGCTGTACAGACCTCCCCGATCAACGCTGTTTATCCTGGCGAGGGCGGCGGACTTAAGTTAAAGGGCGACGACGCTGACGGAAAATGGTACTATCAGTATCAGCCGACCGCTTATACGATCGGTAACTATCAGCTTGGAACAGAGTCTGAGTTCAAGACTATGTGCCAAAAGGCTCACAGCCTCGGCGTAAAGGTTATTGTTGACGTGGTAGCCAATCATACTACTTCCGTTAAATCCGCTGTTTCCGATGAGTTAAAGAATATTGAGGGCGGACTTTATCATACCTACAGCCCTTCCGCGTCAAGCAGATCCTCCCGTATAGCGACGACTCAGTGGTATAACGGACTTCCCGATACAAATACTCAGAATCCCAATTATCAGAAGGTTATTCTCGATTATCTTAAACTTTGCGTAGCTGACGGAGCCGACGGTTTCCGTTTTGATACCGCTAAGCATATCGAGCTTCCCGATGACGAGCCTGAATACGCGAGTGATTTCTGGCCTGTTGTTCTCGAAAACGGCTCATCTTTCCAGTACGGCGAGGTGCTTCAGGGTTATACTGGCGAAGAAACTAAATCCTCCAGATATGCTTCTTACGCTAAGATTATGCATTTAACAGCGTCCTCTTACGGCGCTAAGCTGCGTAACTATCTCGCTAAGCAGACTACATTCTCGGGTGCTGGCGACGGTTCCGCTAATACACTTTCCAATTACTCGTCCGAAGGCGCGTCCGCGGACAGACTTGTTACCTGGGTAGAATCTCACGATACATACGCTAACGGCGGACAGGTTGACTCGGGTACTTCATTCTGGATGACAAGCGATCAGATTCGCCGCGGCTGGGCTATTATCGCGGCGAGAGGTACTACTTCGTTATTCTTCAGCCGTCCCGACGGCAGTACGCCCGATAATATCTGGGGCAACAACTTGATCGGCCCTAAGGGCGACGAT
>CAJOHT010000189.1:0-1819 GCA_905234305.1 uncultured Ruminococcus sp.
GTAAAATGCGATAAAATCGGCGAAATTGTCGACCGTGACAGCCGTATGTACAAGGATAACGATTCCGTAAGGGTCGTATGCATCGTATCGAAGCTGAAAAATCAGATTACTAAGAACAACCGTATGATGGCGTTTGTTACGGTTGAGGACAGGTACGGTTCAGTTGAAGCGATTGTATTTCCCGAGGTGTTTTCAAAATGCGGGGGAGTGTTAGCCCGCGGAAACGTTGTAGAAATATTCGGTACAGTAAGCCTTAAAGAGGATGAGGAACCTAAAATTATATGTAACGAAATCCGTACGGTGGATAAAAGCAGTGTTCGGCATACTAAAAAAACCGCTCCCGTAAATAACAACAAACCGCCGAAGCTCTATATCAGGATTGATAATCTTAACACCGAGCTTTATAACAAGGCGTTCAGAGTAATCGATATTTTTGAGGGAAGAACTCCTGTTATATTCTTTCTGACTGATACTAATAAAAAACTTATCGCTCCCGAGAAAATGTGGGTAAGCCTTAACGACGTTATGATTAAGGAATTGAAATACCAGCTCGGCGACGATAATGTAGTTGTAAAATAAAAAGACTTGCTCACTTTCTGAACAAGTCTTTTTTATTATTATAGATTCTCTATTTCTTCCTGTGTGATTAACTCAACACCGCTTTCCTCGAGTATCTTTTCCGCTGATTCGGGGTCCTCAACTCTCATTACAAAATACGCATAGTCCTTTGACCTTGTGACAAAGGCGTACATATAGTCGATGTTGATTCCGTTTATCGAAAGCAATTCTAGCGATTGCTTAGTTGAACCTGGTTTGTCGGGTATTTTTATTCCTACAACATTAGTGATTCTAACTATGCATTTGTTGCTCGAAATAGCTTCCTTAGCCTTTTGCGGATCACTTACGATTAAGCGGATAATGCCGAAATCCTGAGTGTCGGCTACGCACATAGCGCGGATATTTATGTTTTCCTTGGAAAGCGCGTCGGATATTTTTACAATTTGCCCGGGCTTGTTGGTGACAAAAATTGATATTTGTTTAATCATAATACTTGCCTTTCTGAATTATTTATTCTCGTATACGTGGCGTTTATCTATTATTCGTACGGCCTTACCCTCGGAACGAGGAATTGTATCGGGAGATACAAGTTTAACCTTAGGCTTAATGCCGAGCGCGGATTTGAATTTGTTCTCCAGTGTTTTCTCCGTTTTTATGATATCCGAAGGTTTATCCGAGAAGTTTTCTTCTTTCATTTCGATATCGACCTCGATGCTGTCGAGACTTCCGCTTCGGTCTACAATAATCTGGTAGTTAGGCGACTGGTTTTCTTTAAGAAGAACAGTTTCTATCTGGCTCGGGAAGAGGTTAACTCCTCTTACTATAAGCATATCGTCTACACGTCCGAGCGGCTTGCTCATTCTTACAAATGTACGTCCGCAGGCGCATTTTTCATGAGTGATGACTCCGATATCCTTTGTGCGGAATCTTAAAAGCGGGAACGCTTTTTTTGTTATTGAGGAAAAAACGATTTCGCCCTTTGTACCGTCAGGGACATGCTCGCCTGTTTCGGGATCTATGATCTCAATGATAAAATGGTCTTCGTTAACGTGCATACCTTTTTGCTCGGCGCATTCAAACGCGACGCCAGGTCCGCAGATTTCTGTCAGTCCATATATATCGTACGCTTTGATATTAAGACTTTTTTCAATGCTCTGACGCATTTCCTCAGTCCAGGGCTCAGCGCCGAATATTCCTATTCTGAGCGGCAGTTTTTTAGTGTCGATTCCCGCTTTTTCGGCACTTTCGCCGAGATACATAG
>CAJOHT010000189.1:1912-3530 GCA_905234305.1 uncultured Ruminococcus sp.
CCGCCCGTAAATAATCCGTAGCCGTAGGATACGTGAACCTTATCTTCTTTGGTGGCTCCAGCGGCTACAAGCTGACGCGCTACGCAGGTGTCCCAGATATCCATATCGCCGTCGGTATATCCGACAACTATCTGCTTGCCTGTAGTACCGCTCGACGCGTGGATTCTGGTAACGTCTTCCATCGGTACAGCGAACATTCCGTAAGGATATGTATCTCTTAAATCCTGCTTGCTTGTAAACGGCAGTTTTGTGATATCATCGAGTGATTTTATATCATCGGGTTTTACTCCAGCCTTATCCATTCTCTCGCGGTAAAGAGGTACGTTGTTATAAACGTGCTTTACCTGTTCAATAAGACGCTCGGTCTGGATTCTGTTAATTTCTTCCCTCGAGGCAGTTTCTACCTCGGGGCTGTAATATCTCTCCATAAAATTCCCCTTTTAAACTTATTTAGTATAGTTGTAACCTAGTTCAAACGCTTTTTTGTTGAGTTCAACAAATTTTGGTTTAACCGTTGTTTCAATCGCGTTTATCCACTCGTCATATCCTATGCCGAGATATTTAGCCAGACGTCCCATAAGAACGATGTTAACCGCCTTAGAGGAAACTGCCTGCTCGGCTAACGCAAGCGCGTCGATCTCGTCAACAAAAACGTCCTTGCTTTTAAGCTCGTTAAGTATGCCGTCAGGATACTCGGCGGCACCGATAATTACGGGCATAGGGTCGATTTCCTGAGCGTTTACGATAACCTTTCCGCCTTTCTTTAGGAAAGAAACGTATCTAGCGGCTTCGAGCTTTTCAAACGAGATTATATAATCCGCTTCTCCTTGAGTTACAATAGGGGAGTAAACCTTATTATCGTCGTATTTTACGTAGGTGACAACGCTTCCGCCTCGCTGGCTCATTCCGTGAACCTCTGAAACCTTTACGTCGTAACCTTCGGCAGTTAGGATGTTTCCGAGAAGTTTACTTGCAAGCAGACTTCCCTGACCGCCTACGCCGACTATCATTAAACTTGTTGCCATTATTCCTGCACCTCTTTTCCGATTGCTCCGAACGGACATAACTGTGAGCATACGTTACATCCTACGCACTGAGTAGCGTCGATAAATGCTTTGTTGTTTTTAAAGCTGATTGAAGGACAGCCGAGTTTAAGACAACGCTTACAGCTTTTACACTTGTTCTCGTCAACCTTTAACGGCTTTTCGTGCTTAACGTACTTAAGGAGTACGCATGGCCTTCTTGAAATAATTACCGAAGGCTCCTCTGCGGCAAGCTCTTCCTTAAGAACCTTATCGCATTCCTCGAGATTATACGGATCAACTACTCTTACACGGTTAATGCCAATTGAATGGCATAAAGCCTCGAGATTGATTTTACCCGCGGGATCGCCTTTGATATTATATCCTGTTGTTGGATTCTGCTGATGTCCCGTCATACCTGTTATTGAGTTGTCCAGTACGATAACGGTTGAATTGGACATATTATAGGCGATATTGATTAAGCCTGTAACTCCGCTGTGCATAAAGGTAGAATCGCCGATAACGCATACTGTTTTTTTCTCGTTCTCAGAAGCCTTGTTAAAGCCGTGAAGTCCGCTGACTGACGCGCCCATACA
>CAJOHT010000190.1 GCA_905234305.1 uncultured Ruminococcus sp.
TAAATACCAAATTCAAATCGACCATATCCCTTTTAGTCCACTCTTCCGATGGATTTGGATTCAGGTCTCCAAATATATTAAAGTTTGCAGTTTTACCGCCCGTTCCTTCAGCTGAATCTATAGTTATGAAATATTTATCATCAGGCTCATCTGCCATTATTATGACACCAGGCGTGTTTCTTCCATCATTTTGGTGTATGAACCAGTCCGAGCACCTGACATTCATAGCCTAAAATGTTTTCTGTAGTTGTTAGAATCATTATTTTTTCCTCCTAATATAGTTACAAAAGATTTTTTTAATTATATCATCTGATATTTTTGTTGTAAAGCATAACAGGGATTTCTCTCCATCACTTGGCGATCTGACGTCCCTCGGTGTTTATCTCATAATTATCCTTTAAAAGCTCGAGCTTATCGTTTAAAGGATAAAACTTACCGTCCTTATACAGATACAGTCCCGCGCTTTCGCCCTGAGTCGCGGGAGTAGTCAGGCTGTAATAATTTAAATTCGCAACATAGATATTCGTAGTCGTTCCCTCGATAGGGCTAATAAGATTATAACCGTAGACTATCGTATAGCCGTCCGTTTCCCCTATTTTTCTGAACTCTAACTTTTCGCCCTTGCCGAAAGTTTCCGTAAGATAAGCGCTGAACTCAGCTTTTATTGTATCATCGGCTTTCGGCGCTTCCTCACTCGCGTACACGGTAATAACTACGCACGAGGTTAAAATAAGTATCGTTAATAAAACTGATAAAATCTTTTTCATAACTACAGCTCCTTTCTAAATAACTTTTACCTTCAACTCAAGCACAAGTCCGTTAACCTTTATTTTAAGATTTGTCTTACCTTTTTTCAGCCCGCGGATTTTTATTTTATCCGCTTTTTTCTTAGCGATTATCTTAGCGTAATCGGTACTCTTATATTTATTTTTAACCGACTTTGCCCTGCCGATAATACTAACTGTAACAGTTTTGCCCTTTTTAACCTCGATTTCCGATTTTGAGAGCCTTGGATTTGTTACAACTTTTACGATACAATAAAGCATTTTATTACCGAGTTTAGCGGTAATTTTTGCTCTGCCTTTTCTCAGCGCGGTGACAATTCCCTTCTTATTAACCTTAGCTGTTTTCTTATTGTTCGATGTAAAGCTAATCTTTTTACTGCCTTTATTCTTTACATTCAAATTTATTGTTTTTCCGCATTTAAGGGTAGCGGTCTTTATATTCAGCTTGGGCTTTTTAGCTAAAGCCGAAGCGGAATTAAATTTCGTTTCATCTATTTCCTTTTCGGGTGCCTGCGTTGCGGGATTTATGCTGTCTTTTCCGCCTATATGAGATCCTCCGTTTTCTGTAGGTTCCTCATTAATTGCGGGTTTCTCAGTTGCTGGTTCGGTAAAAGGATGGAACTGAGTAAACATTTCCGTAGCCTCCATTGTCGGCAACTCAGTTTCAGGTCCAGGGGATTCTCCAGGAGCCTCGTCCGGGTTTTCGGTACATTCGGTAGCTTCGGCAGAATCCGTTACCTCGGGAACACTTTCCTCGGTATTATCATTAATAACATAAGCCTCAAATATTCCGTAAATAAGCGGTTCAACCCTATTCTCAACCGCACGCGCGGTCAACTCGACTACCGTTTTCATCAATTCGTCGCCGATATGCTTGCCCTGATAGGCGGGGTCCACCAACATCATTAACAATATACAGCGGAATATTATCGCACTTTATACCGAAATAGCCGATTCCCCACGTTACATAGTTATTGTTTTCCGTTAGTTTGTCGGGACTTTTATACACAAGCGTATAATCGCCGACTTCGCCCAAAACACAGTCATAATTATTAAGATATTCGGGAACTTCCTCCTCAGCCGCCGCTACACTTATACAAGGGAATATCATCAGAAAAACAACTAAAAATACTGTTATTTTTTTCATCATTCTCCCCCCTTAAGCTGCTTTACCGACTCAGCGCTTTTAAGCATCTCGCTCCTGCTCTCAAAGCCTGTCAACTCAAACACATAACCGTCCTTTTCCCAGACAAGCATAGTCATATCATCCGATTCGCGGATTATATAATCATTTCCGTTATAGCTGTATTTACGGGCGGCGGAAAATTCGCTGTCCGAAGCCGAGGCATAAGCACCCTTTGTAAACTGCTGGAAGTCGATATAATTACCGCCCATAGCGTAATACTCCTCGTACATTGTATCGTCCGAGGTTGTATCCCCGAGCTTATACCCCTCGGGCAAATATCCGAGTCCGTACTTCACCTCGAGCTTTTCGGGATACGCTTCTGACGCGTCCTTATTATACTCTATTACATCTACATTATTTCCGCTTGAAATAAAGAAATCCAGTATGCTCTCTCTT
>CAJOHT010000191.1 GCA_905234305.1 uncultured Ruminococcus sp.
CTGGAAGAACGTCACTTCCTATGAGCTTAACGATTTCCATAAGCGCGGATTCTTCCTGCAATAAAGCAGAGAATCTGCTCCTGCATTCCACAAAATCGGCACCTACATGCTCGTTAAACCACGGGTCAAGGTCGTTAAAATACTCGCTGTAAGAGTTCATCCAGTTAATAGCGGGATAATGTCTTGCATAAGCGAGCGATTTATCAAGCGCCCAGAATACGCGTGTGAAACGCTTGGTGTTCTGGGTAACAGGCTCGGAGAAGTCCGCGCCCTGGGGGGATACCGCGCCGATAATAGTAACCGAACCTTTATCGTGCGAAAGTGTTTTTACTCTTCCCGCTCTCTCATAGAATTCGGCGAGTCTTGAGGGCAAATACGCGGGGAAGCCTTCCTCGGCGGGCATTTCCTCGAGTCGTCCCGAAATCTCTCTTAACGCCTCTGCCCATCGAGAGGTCGAGTCCGCCATAATCGCTACGTCGTAGCCCATATCGCGGTAATACTCCGCGAGTGTAATTCCCGTATATATCGAAGATTGGCGATAAGTACGGTACGGTCGGTCATAGGACGTCCCGATTTCGGGTCTACAAGTCCCGAGAACTCCTCTAAAACCTGCGACATCTCATTTCCGCGCTCTCCGCAGCCGACATAAACGATAATATCGGCATCGCTCCATTTAGCAAGCTGGTGCTGGTTCATAGTCTTTCCCGTACCGAAGCCTCCTGGGATAGCCGCGGTGCCTCCCTTAGCTATCGGGAACATCGTATCCATCGTACGCTGTCCCGTAATCAGCGGCACATTCGTAGAAAGGCGCTCTTCTATCGGTCTTGAGTAACGGATAGGCCATTTCTGACAAAGAGTAAGGTCGTGGGTTTTACCGTATTCATCTTTTATTCTCGCGACGGTATCAAATAATTTATACTTACCGTCGGGCATAACCTCGGTAATCTCCCCCGATAAAGCGGGAGGTACCATAAGCCTGTGTTCGATAATTCTTGTTTCGGGAATAGTCGCGTAAATCTCGCCCGCGCTGAGTTTATCGCCGACTTTTACTTTCATAGTAACATCCCATAGCTTGTCGGAATCAAGGTTATCGACCTTAGAACCGCGGTTGATAAAGGCTCCCGACTGCTTTTCAATAGCCTTAAGCGGACGTTCGATACCGTCAAACATATTATCAAGTATACCAGGTCCTAAAAGCACGTTCATCGGATTGCCAGTACCTGTAATCGGGTCGCCAGGTTTAAGACCTGTAGTTTCCTCGTAAACCTGGACTGTAGTATAATCGTCGGTAATACCGATGATTTCGCCTACAAGGTTCTCCTCGCCGACATGTACCATTTCCATCATTTTAAATTCGGTAGGACCCTTTATTGTAATTACAGGTCCGTTAATACCGAAAATCACATTATTATTCATAGTGTCATCTCACTTATCAGCTGAATTAATTGATTGCTAAATCTATGTTATCTACGAACCACTGTCTTTTGTTCTCGAGCTTGCTGTCGAGCGTGTTATCGGCTACGATACGCAATTGCCTGCAGTAACCTCTCAGTCCGCCTATACGGATTTTAACGTCGCTCTTAACTTCAACCTCGCCCGAGAATACGGATTTGATATCGTTCTCGAATTTCATGTCGTCTTCCTTAACATAAACAACACAGCTGTTATCTTTAAAAGTATCCGCAATTTCCCTGGCAAAACCTAACAGTTTGTCTTTATACTCAGGCGAAGAAGAAAAGTCCGTAAGTTTCTCGGCGGAACGCTTAAAAATCTCGTTCACCATATTATCGCGGGTCTTAAAAACCTCGCCTTGGATCTCAAGATTCTTTACGGCATACTTGCCTGTGATTTCGGATTTTTCGGCGGAAAGATGCTTATTGATATATTTCTCAGCCTCTTCCTTTCCCTTGGCTTCGGCTTTTCTTACAGCCTCAGCCTTTTTATCCTCCATCTCGGAAACTACCTTAGCTCTTTCTTCTTCGTTAAACTTTTTTATAGCGTTTAAGAAATTGCTCGATTTATAATCACTCATTATTATTCTCTCCTATAGCTTAACTCCGATAGCTTCCTGGACGTATTTTGTAATACTGTCCGCGGTTCTTCCGTTTCCGTGGCGGTCGGGAATTTC
>CAJOHT010000192.1:0-1046 GCA_905234305.1 uncultured Ruminococcus sp.
AGAAGAAAACAGACTGAACGCGTACCACAAACGAAAACGGTCCTGTGGGAGGGCGGGACCGTGGAGGCGTTCAGGTCCTCCCGGTCCGTTTTCCCGCAAAGCCGTATTGTACACGATATTTCCCCCGATTGCAAGGGGCTCGCCATATTTCCGGGCGATTCAGTCGGTTTCTTTTGCTTCACCCAAGGCAACGTTCTTAAGATCATCCTGTAATGAATTCTTGTTGCTTGTGACTTTTGTTGAAGGACGAGCAAAATAAAGTGAGGTAATACCGTCGCGTCCTGCTGTTATCGCCCAAAGTTTGTTTCTTTTTTCAACAGAGAATCCGCTTGTGTTTGCGTCCATATATGTATCATGAGATTCATCCCAAAGTACAGCGTGAGATTTGGAAGCGCCCGACATTGTGATATTCTGCGGAATATTAGCTGTTTTATTATTAACTGCGTCTGAAAGCTGCCAGAATAAACCTGAGTCGGTAACTTTCATCAGTTTATAATACATACTCCAGGGACGGTTAACACCGCAGGTGTTGAGGATTTCACCGTAAGCGAGGAGGTCTTTTTTGTATGTGTTTTTAGCGTAAGTTTTAACCTTAGTTAATGTGTTTTTCCAGAAATCGGATTTTAAACCTGAAATATCGTCTGGAGTTTCAATATGCTTAGCAGCGTCGAAACGGAAGCCGTCGATACCAGCGTCAACAAGCTCCTGAAGATAATCGTAGATAGCTGTTTGTACTTTAGTATTCTCTGTCATAAGGTCGGGAAGACGTGAAGTACAGTTCCTTGTAAGGTCATATGTGCTGTCGTACTGGCTGTGTTCGTACGGATTTTCTAAATATTTCATTTCTTTCCACGGACTATGGAAAAGTTTTCCGTTAAATATTTCGGGTTCAAATTCTTTCGCCTTAGGAGTAACGTGCTTCATCGGGTCAGTTGATGTGACAGAATCCTCGTTATCGCAGGTGCCCATATGGTTGATAACCGAGTCAGCAATTACGCGTACGCCGTATTTATGAGCGGTCTCTACCATTTCGACGAGTTCTTTTT
>CAJOHT010000192.1:1063-2731 GCA_905234305.1 uncultured Ruminococcus sp.
GCGGGCTGATAGAACATCCACCAACCGTTTTTGTTATCGGCTTGTACTACCTTTGCGCCTAATGTACCTTCTTTGATTTCGTTGGGAGGCGAAATCTGTACAACCGAGAAGCCCTGCTGAGCGATTTTCGGTATTTTTGCCTCGAGATTCTTGTAGCTCCAGTTCCAACACTGAAGAATTGTAGCGTTGTCATTCGAGTTGGTAATTCCGTATGGATTATCCGCGGAAACCTTTTTGTCTGTCGTACTCGCCGAAACTGTGTACTGAACCGCTATGAAGCAGGTCATAATAATGCTTATAGCGACTACAACAGAAATAATACGTTTTTTCATAAGTTTTCCTCCTAAACTTCTAACAAGGTATATTTACCTTTATATCATCTATTATAATAAAATATTTCACAAAAAAATACAATTCGTGTTTTGTACAAAAATTCACCTTAATATATGTATATAATGCTGTTATATAATTCCGTAAAGAAAAAAACAGCCAAAAGAAAAGACGAAAGTCATTTCTTTTGACCGATAATTTATACTATTTTTATTAAATTGTTATTTATCTTTCGCTCTCATGCCATTCTTCGTTACCGAAAATAAAATCATCCAAATCCCCGTTGTCAATGTAAAACCTGAATAACATATAGATACACCTCCTTGATTTCGCAAAATAAGGGGGCGCTTAGTTTAGCCGATAATGCTTAAATAACCTTCTATAATATCAACAACCTGCTGTGTTGATAATTTGGTTCTGTTTATGCATAAATCGTAATTTTCCGTCAGACCCCATTTTTTGCCTGAATAAAAATTATAGTAATTTGCTCTTGATTTGTCTGTCTTGTCGACGATATGCTCCGCTTTAGATTTTTTTACTCCCTTTTCCTCTATAGCTCTTTTTACTCTGTAATCCTTATCGGCGCATATAAATACCTTAACAATATCATTTCTGTTTTTTAAAACGTAATCCGCGCACCTTCCGACAAATACACACGGACCTTCGTTAGCAATTTCCTTGATGATTTTATGCTGCAATAAGTACAGTCTGTCGTTAATGGGAAGCTGTCCCGAGCTGTAATCCGCTCCGAAAGAATAAAGCCCTACCGATAGGGAATAAAGAAGACTGTTGGTGGCTGTTTCATCAATGTTATCGAAAACCTCGGGAGAAATTCCGCTTTCTTTAGCGGCGAGAGATATAAGTTCTCTGTCATAGCATTTTACGCCCAGCTTTTTAGCGAGCGCTTCGCCGATTTCACGACCGCCGCTGCCGAATTGTCTCGCGATTGTAACAATGTTATTTAAAGCCATCAATAACCCTCCGTACGAAGTATATTTTAATTATATGCAAATTATACTAAAAAATCAACTAATTGTTACAAATTCATCAATATTGCACAAAAGAATTATAATCCTTTTGTATATATTATCTTTATAAAATTGTATTGTGCATTCTTTATATTAATAATGTATATGCGGGTTGATAGTTTTTAGAATAAAACCTGTAAAAAAAGCGTGGAAAAAATTTGAAGCAGACCCTGAATCTAAGGTTGCCGGTTTACAATTAGGGCGTTCACTTGTTGCGGCGTTGATTATGGGTTCAGACAATATCACGAAAGATTTAAGCGCGGAGGATAAAGAAAAATACGAAAAAGAATCGAATGAATTAGAAAATCGC
>CAJOHT010000193.1 GCA_905234305.1 uncultured Ruminococcus sp.
GCCGAATTTCAGCAGATTTTTAGCCGCCTCGGCTATATCCTCCAGCGTACAGCTTTCCTCGTGACGCGCGAGGAGCTTTTCGCTGTCGGGATTTTTGATTCCGCCGCCCGCGAGCTTATACGGAGGATTACAGCATACCAAATCGAAATCCCCGAACGGAAGAACTCCCTTAAGCTCCCTTAAATCGGCGTTTATTACTTTTATATTCTCAAGCCCGTTATATTCTATCGAGCGCTCAAATAGCCTGCACGCCGCGTCCTGGATTTCGACGGCGTAAATCTCGGGCTTAAAATCCCTGCTCCATAAAAAAGGAATAGTTCCGCAGCCCGTGCCGAGGTCAACGGCTTTAGCGTTCTTTTTTATACCCGCGAAATCGGCGAGTAAAATCGTATCTGTCGAAAAATGATAAAAATCATTCACGAGTACCTTTATACCGTTTCCGAGCGGTTCAAACCGCTCTCCCTTATCAGCCACAAGCCCGCCTCCTTTTATCGAATATACGCTATTATATCATCATATAAAAAAAACGGCAAGGAAAATCCTCGCCGTTTTCATAATAATTTTATTACGCTTTATGTATCAGCCTTCAACAGGAGCGCCTACGGGGCAAGTGTCCGCGCAGGAACCGCAGTCGATGCAGGTATCAGCGTCGATAACATATTTGCCGTCGCCTTCTGTGATAGCGCTTACAGGACATTCGTCAGCGCAAGCTCCGCACATAATGCAATCGTCGTTAATTACATATGCCATAGAAGTAACCTCCTTAAATTATTATAAAATGCAATAGGTTAGCATTATCTAATTGATTATTCTTAAGAAAATTAGTAACAATTCACTAATTTAGGGTTCGTTATCTGTGCAAAATAAACTAAGCATAATCATTCCTCTAAATGCTTAAGCTCCTCGATTTCCTGCTTGTTCATCTTAATATAACCGTCCTTAAGGATTT
Organism: uncultured Ruminococcus sp.; assembly: GCA_905234305.1. Taxonomy (GTDB): domain Bacteria; phylum Bacillota; class Clostridia; order Oscillospirales; family Acutalibacteraceae; genus Ruminococcoides. The sequence goes on from CAJOHT010000193.1 coordinate 950, forward strand.
TTACCTCCTTAACGGTATAGGAAGCGGGAGCCGCGTCCTCGGGAGAGGAATCCAGCTTAACCTTCAGCTTACCCGAGATAAGATTATTCTCAACCACAAGCCCCTTACCGTCGGGAGTTTTTACGATAGCGCCCACCTTAGGCGTACGCTTAAGCAGGTCTAAATAAGCCTCCTGCTCGTATTTAAGACAGCACATAAGCCTTCCGCAGGTTCCCGAAATCTTTACGGGCGAAAGCGAAAGCCCCTGCTCTTTAGCCATTTTTATAGACACGGGCTGGAAATCGCCCATATAGCTGTGACAGCAAAACGGCCGTCCGCATACTCCGAGTCCCCCGAGCATTTTAGCCTCGTCGCGCACTCCGATTTGGCGAAGCTCAATGCGCGTACGGAATACCGACGCTAAATCCTTTACCAAAGCTCGGAAGTCAACACGTCCGTCGGCGGTAAAATAAAACAGGATCTTATTATTATCGAAGGTATATTCCACGTCAACAAGACGCATATCGAGATTATGCTCGGCGATTTTCTTCTCGCAGGTAGCGAACGCTTCCTTTTCGCGCTTTTTATTCTCCGCGATATGGGACAAATCGTTATCGTTAGCCTTACGGATCAACGGCTTTAAGGGGCGGAAAATCTCCTCCTCGGGAACATCCTTATTCGCGAGCGCCACAACGCCGCACTCAATTCCGCGGGCGGTCTCAACAATAACCTTATCGCCTGATTTCAGCGTATTTCCTTTAGGGTCAAAGTAATAAATCTTACCGACCTCTTTAAATCTTACTCCTATTACCTCTGCCATAGCGCCCTCCTGTATTCCGCGCATAATCGGGTCGAAACGAGCTTAAGTCCTACGTTCTGGGTAATCTTAAGCCGCGCGTCCCTTGTTATATCTATTAGTTCCAAGTAATTCTGTTTAGTAAGTCTTTTGCATAGCATACGCGCCGTTTCAGGGTCAAGCTCAGCTTCTCCGTCCAGAGAAACAGCCAGTCCGTCTCTAAGCAAAAGCATCAGCAAATCGAGCGTTTTAAGCGATTTTTCCCTTTCATCAAGCTCGTAAGTAGCTTTTAAAAGCTCCATTTCCGAACGTCCGACGATTCCCGCGGCTATTTTCTTCGCCAGCTCAAGGTACTCCCCGTTGTATTCGAGCTTACTCTCCAGCGTAAAAACCGAGGCTCTCGAACGGATAGTTTCAAGCAGGCTCTTAGCGTTATCGCAGGTCATTATAAACAGCACGTCCTGCGGAGGTTCCTCGAGCGTTTTCAGAAAAATATTCTGGGATATTACGGGCAGCTTCCTGCCGCATTCAGAGAGTATATAAACCTTACGGTTCGCGATATACGGCTTAATGTACGCGTCGCGGACTATAAAGCTCATCTCATCCTTATTGTAAATATCAGTCTTGCCCTCACCCTTAGC
>CAJOHT010000194.1:0-917 GCA_905234305.1 uncultured Ruminococcus sp.
ATCAATCTGAGCAGCGAGTATATCCTTAATACGGTTAATATTCGCGTCAAGCTCACGGGCTTTTTTATTGTTGACTATCCTAGTGAATCCGAGCTTGTACTTCCAGTGAGCCGCGATTCCGTTTTCAGCGGTCTGATGCATTTCCCAGGTTCTTATCTGAACCTCAAATGGAATACCGTCGCGGTCGATAACCGTAGTATGGAGCGACTGATACATATTAGGCTTAGGAGTAGAAATATAATCCTTAAAACGTCTTGGAATTGGTGTATAAAGATCGTGTATAACACCTAAAAGATTATAGCAATCCTTTATATCGTCCACAATAATTCTAAGGGCGAAAAAGTCATAAATCTCATCTAAAGTCTTGCCCTTTAAAAAAGTTTTACGATAAATACTGTTAATGCTTTTCACGCGTCCGTATACGGTAATTTTACTGCTCGGGAGCTTTGAAGCTTTTAAAATATCCTTTTTCTTCTTTTCTATAAACTTATCGCGCTCATTTTCCTTAAGTAAAAGAGCGTCCTCGATTTCTTTATATCCGACAGGGTCAAGATACCTTAACGATAAATCCTCAAGCTCATCCTTAACGGCTTTCATACCGAGGCGGTGAGCTATCGGCGCGAACACTTCCATATTCTCACGCGATTTATCACGGCGCTTCTGCTCCTTCATACACTCGATAGTACGCATATTATGAAGCCTGTCAGCGAGCTTAACAATTATTACGCGGATATCGTTCGACATCGCTATAAGCATTTTACGGACGTTCTCTGCCTGCTGTTCTTCGCGCGAATAGAGCTTGATTTTTGAGATTTTAGTAACGCCGTCTACGATATTGGCAACGTCCTTACCGAATTCCTTGCGTATAAACTTAAGGTCGTACTCGGTATCCTCGACGACATCGTGAAGCAGCGCGG
>CAJOHT010000194.1:944-2412 GCA_905234305.1 uncultured Ruminococcus sp.
GTCGGGTGAAGAATAAACGGAATTCCCGATATACGCTTCTGGTCTCCGTGGGCTTTTTCGGCAAGAGTATACGCCTTCTGAATTTTTTTAATGTCGTAATTGTTATTGCTTTCTTTAATTATCCGCAAAAGTTCATCAAAATCCTGATAATGAACGGTATCGTCATATTTACTCATCAGCGTACACCTCCTTTAAAGCCTTAATAATTGAAGCGTCGTCCAGATTAACCTTAGAGTTCACCTCAAGTATTTTAATCTCGGTTTTAAACATATCCTCGTAAAGAGCTATCAATTTAAGCTCGTTCATAGCTTCAAGAATAACCTTCAGCTTTCCGTAGGATATATTATTATTCAATTTATGTACTATATTCTCCAAAGAGATATTATTTAAACTTTTTTCATGTTTTAACAGCCTGTATACCAAAGCGAAATCATTTCTGTCGGGAATTATCGAGGAAAGAGCCTTGGTCTGCTGAATTTCGCCATTACAGAACGACTCAAAAATCCTCAAGCTGTTAATATAATCGGTAAAATCGACATCCGAATACTTTATATCCTTTATTATCACGGAAAGGTACTCGGCGTTTTTATAAACATTTATATCGAGATTTACGGCTATATCGACCGTATCTCCTATACTGTACGGAAATTCAAAGGTAGAACAGAAAAACTTTAATCCCTGAACCTGAGATTTACCGTTTGAGAAACCTATCTTCAGGTGTTTGTTGCTTGAGAGCGGAGTCACAGAAACAATCCTGAGATTCGATAGTATAAACACAGGCGTCGGATTACCCTGGCCGAACGGTTCCATACATGATAGCGATTTAGCAAGTTCAACATCAAGATAAGCGGGATTGAGCTTACAGTCAATTTTCAGCTTGTTATAGGGCATTTCGCCTTTTAACGCGGCGAATTCATTAATTTTGCGGCGGAATTCATCAATATTCTCTTTCTTAATTCCTAGACCAACCGCCATAGGATGTCCCCCGAAATGGTCGAGGATATCCGAGCAGGCGCATACAGCCTCCCATAAATCGAAGCCTTCTACACTTCGTCCAGAGCCCTTGCAGATATCACCCGTATCTGAGAAAACAATGCACGGCTTACCGTAAACTTCCTTTACACGCGAGCTTACGATACCGATTACGCCTTGGTGCCAGTTGTCGCCGTTTATAATAATAATTCTGTCCTGAACAAGATAAGGATTTCTACCTATAAGCAGGTTGATTTTATCGATGATTTCCTTTTCTATTTTCTGACGTTCAAGGTTATCCTCGGTTAGTTTCAACGCTACTGTATCCGCAAGCTCAAAATCATCTGTAACAAGCATATTAACGCAGTCGTCGGACTGTCCTAAACGTCCTACAGCATTTATCCTCGGTACAATTCCGAAGGATACGTTTCCCGCGGAGATCGGCTTACCCGAGAGTCCAGCGTGTTCTATAAGCGACGAAAGTCCCAGTCTGTCA
>CAJOHT010000194.1:2431-3395 GCA_905234305.1 uncultured Ruminococcus sp.
AGGCATAATATCGCCGATAGTACCGATTGAAAGCAAATCGGAATAGTTATCAAGCAGCATATCTACGTCGGCATATTCCCCCTCGATTGCCATAACCAGCTTAAAAGCGACTCCTACGCCCGATATCATTTTAAACCGACTTTCACAGTCGGGGCGGTGCATATCGACTATCGCCACAGCATCGGGAAGTTTATCCCCCGGCATATGGTGGTCTGTAACTACCGTATCTATTCCGAGAGATTTAGCGCGAGCGATTTCCTCAACCGCCGAAATACCGTTATCGACGGTAACGATAAGATTTACTCCTTTTTCATAAAGAGTTTCCACAGCGCTTATATTCATACCGTAGCCCTCGGACTCGCGGCTCGGAATATAGTAGATCACATCAGCTCCGAGCGTTTCGAGATAAGAGTACAAAAGAGCGGTAGAGGTAACGCCGTCAGCGTCATAATCGCCATAAACGCAGATTTTCTCCCCGTTTTCAACCGCCTGCTTTACTCTTTCACACGCTTTATCCATATCCTTTATCTCGAACGGGCTGTCGATATTACTTTCGTTATAAAGGAAATTATTAATAGCTTCCCCGCTTACAATACCGCGTATATCAAGGAGTGTCGCTATAATAGGCGGTAAGTCATAACGCGCGGAAATGGTCTTAGCATTTTCTTTATTAAGTTTTGCGATTGACCATTGTTTCATAAATAAAAAACCTCTCAGTTATAGTTCATCAGTTTTTCGGCGTGCGCAAGCGCGGTCTCGGTAACATTTACGCCGTCGAGAATACGCGCAAGCTCGTTAAGCCTTCCGTCATAATTCAAAAGATTGATTTCAGTATATGTTCTTCCGTCTTTTACGCTCTTTTTAATAAGGAAATGGCTGTCGGCAAGAGCGGCTATCTGCGCCTGATGAGTTACGCAGATCACCTGGCGCGACTTTGAAACTTCCCTTAGCTTTAGACCGACCT
>CAJOHT010000195.1:0-891 GCA_905234305.1 uncultured Ruminococcus sp.
ATAATCGGGAACAGAACGTTCTCGGTTTCTTTAACGCTGATTTTTCCGCCGTGATTCTGCAAATATTTTAAAAGGCTGATACCGTCCACATACTCCATAGCGAAGTACGCGGTTCCGTTCTCCTCAAAATAGCTGTATATTTTAACGATATTAGGATTACCGTTGAATTCCGCGAGAGTTTTAGCCTCCTGCAAAAAGCATTCCTTACCGTAAATAAAAGCGTCCGCTCTTTCGTCGGAATACGATGAAACGGTAGTTGAGTCGGTTCTTGCCGCCATAGTATCGGGGAAAAATTCTTTTATTGCCACAAGCTCCTTAGTATTATAGTCCTGAGCTATGTATGTAATACCGAAGCCGCCCTGACCCAGAACGCGTCCGAGAATATATTTTCCCGCTAAAACAGTTCCCTCGGGCAAAGCTAAGGGATGCTTATCCGCGCCGCTGAGATTTTTATAGCCGCATTCAGGACAGAACTGGCCGTCATGCTCAGTGAAACAATTATAACAAATCTTTTTATCCATATTAACCTCCGTTAAAAGTATATCAATACTTAATAATTTGTATATGTTTATCGCTGTAAGTTGTATAGCGATCCATTTTAGCTTCCGCGGGGAGCTTTAGCGACTCAAGGTTGTCGCAGCCTCCGAACGCCCAATCCTTAACCTCCGTTACACTCTCAGGCAATTCGACTTTTTCAAGCATCGTACAGTTTTCAAAAGCTCCAGTACCGATAGAAGTAACTCCCTCCTCGATATTGACTTCCTCGAGCGACTTGCAGTCGCTGAACGCGCGTCTTTCGATTTCGGTAACGCTCGACGGAATACTAACGCTTTTAATATCGGAACCCGAAAAACAATTCTCCCCAATTACCGTAACGGGATAACCATCTAT
>CAJOHT010000195.1:935-1673 GCA_905234305.1 uncultured Ruminococcus sp.
TATTCAAAATCATTTATATCGGGAGCGGATCCTCCGTTCAAAAGAAATACACAGGATACCGTTACAATCAATACCGCGAATATAACAGCGGCGGCTGAAATAATAATCGGCTTTTTATACTGTCCGATACTATTTTCAGAGGGTTTTGAAACGCTCGAGTTGCTTGACGGCTTCTTTTCTTTCTTTATCTTAACGGGTTTATCCGATGAACTGGCAAAAGAAACAGGATGATGTTTTACCGAAGTCCCTTGTTTTTCCTGAAGATCGGATAACGCCTTTTTAAAATCGGTTTTAAACTCCGCTACGCTTTTATACCGGCCGGCAGGCTGAACCGCGAGCGCCTTAAGCAACGCCGCTTCCGCTTTCTTAGGAATTGAAGTAAATCTAGACGGCGGTATAAGCGTATCAGCCTCTATACGGTCGATTGAATCAGGCGGAAGCTCTCCCGTGATACAACGATACAACGTTGCCGCGAGCGAATAGATATCCGTATAAGCTCCCTGCTTTCCGTGACGGGTATACTGCTCCTTAGGCGCGAACCCATGCTTCAAAACTACATCAAGGCTCTTGCTCACCTCGCCCATACTGTATCGTGCCGCTCCGAAATCCAACAGCTTAACCTCACCCTCGGACGTTATACATATATTATCGGGACTTATATCTCTATGAATGATTCCCTTTGAATGAACCGCCTCAAGCGCGTCCATAATCGGAAACAAAATATTTACCGCCTCGTAA
>CAJOHT010000195.1:1708-3085 GCA_905234305.1 uncultured Ruminococcus sp.
TCATAAAGACTTACGCCTTTAAGATATTCCATAGCGAAATACGCGGTATTATTCTCCTCAAAATAATTGAATATTTTTACAATACCGCGCTGGTTATTAAACTTAGCTAGAGTTTTAGCTTCCTCAAGAAAGCATTTTTTACCGTAATCGAAATTATCCTTACGCTCGCCCGTATGCGGAGTTACAGTTACCGAGTTGACTCTTGAGGCTAATGTATCGGGGAAATACTCTTTAATGGCAACTAACTGCTTTGTCTTATAATCCTGAGCTATATATGTAATACCGAAACCGCCCTGGCCGAGAACTCTGCCGATAATATACCTGCCGCTTAAAACGGACATCGCGGGCAGCGCCAATGGATACTCGGACGGATTATAGCTGTAGCCGCAGGAGGGACAAACGCTGCAGTTATTAAGAGGAGTAAAACAATTCGGACACATTGATAAAGCGCTCATAAAACTCCCCCTCTCCTGCAATTAAACACAGCGGTAATCGTTGCCAATAATTAATAATTATTATAGGATATTTTGTGCAATTTTGTCAATATTTTAGTTAACTAAAATCTAAACAAATGACAATATGTGTGTTATTGTCACATAACGGTGAGAATTATTTGGCGATTCTAAGATTTACAAAAGGGATAATATATATTTAAACACTGTCGCCTCTCCATATTTAGGTATATAGCAAAGAGGAAGTATACTTTACATAAAAATATCATCTCGCCTGTGGGGTTCACGTTTAGAGAAAATGTTTCTTCTGCGCGGCGGCTTAAAAACAGTTCACCGAACTGTTTTTACCTTAGATTTTCGCTTACGCTATACGGGGTCCCCGAAAAGCGTAGCTTTTTGGGGAGAGGAGGAACGACGGCGTTCACGTCGCGATTAATACCTTAATCGCAGTGAACAGAGTCCGTGACGACGATGGTACAGCCTGTTCAAATCCTGTCACCTCTCCATATTTAGGTATATAGCAAAGAGGAAGTATCAAAAGATACTTCCTCTTTGCTATGGTCGAGGCGACAGGATTTGAACCTGCGACCTCTGCGTCCCGAACGCAGCGCTCTACCAAACTGAGCCACGCCTCGATTTATTCAGCCTCGCTATTGTAACATAAATTTTTAGATATTTCAATAGCATAACAAAATATTTTTATAAAAAAGTATTGACAAATTTATTTTTTGTAATATAATAAATAATGCTGTGAGAAACAGCAACTAAATATTGAGGAATAGTGTAACGGTAGCACGACAGACTCTGACTCTGTTTGTTGGGGTTCGAATCCCTATTCCTCAGCCATTAAAAACCCAGTATCCATTAGGATGCTGGGCTTTTTATTTTTAAATTTAGAATAGGGATTCGAAAGGGCGTTAATAAA